>DASWMM010000452.1:0-6721 GCA_036399755.1 Allosphingosinicella sp. | reverse complement strand
TCACGCGGCGGCAGGTGACCATTCATCCCGGAATTCAGGAGAAGCTGACGCAGGAGGGGCCGGGCAACCCGCGCTCCCTGCTGGTGATCGAGGACATCCGTTTCGACGTGCCGCCACGGGTGCATTTCCGGGTCTATCTGGAGGTGCGGGGCCGGCGCGAACTGGTCGGGACCGTGAACTTCTTCGGCCTCACCGCCCACCAGGGGCACGGCCATGACGGCGGGCGCTTCGAGTTCGACGCCACGGATGCTCTGCTTGCGCTGAACCTCGCCCCCGGCACCCGCCCCACTGTCGTTATCGAGCCCGACACGGGCATTCGCGAGCACAGCCTGGAGACGGCGGTCGCGCGGCTCAGCCCGAAGGCCAATGTCCGCTTCGGACAAGTGAGGATCGACGTGGTTCAATAAGGCCGATTCGTCCGCCGCTTCCGCGCAGCACCAGGGGCTTGCGCGGCGGCGGCGGCGCCCCACCTCCTGCGCACCAAACAAGGAGACACGGGATGACCACGCGAACAGCAACGGCGCGCTATGACGGGCTCGGCAAGGAGGGGCGCGGCCACGTGTCGCTTCAGTCGGGCGTGCTCACCGAGCAGCCCTACAGCTTCGGCACCCGCTTCGGCGAGGAGCCGGGGACCAATCCCGAGGAGCTGATCGCCGCGGCGCATGCGGCCTGCTTCACCATGGCGCTGTCGTTCCAGCTTGCCGGCGCCGGCTATGCCGACGGGACGCTGGAGACGACGGCCAAGGTCAAGCTCGAGAAAGACGGCGACGGCTTCAAGGTCAGCCGTTCCGATCTGGTGCTGGAGGCGAGCGTGCCGGGGATCGAGCCCGCCAAGTTCGAGGAACTGGCGCAGGCCGCGAAGGCCGGGTGCCCGATCTCGAAGCTGCTCAATGCGGAGATTACGCTGGAGCACCGGTTGAACGGGTGATCCGTTAGCCACGCGTGCAACAACAGGGGGGCGCGCTCCTCCTTGTCACCCCCGCGAAAGCGGGGGTCCCGCTTCTTTTCCCTTCCGGCCGAGAAGAACAAGAAGCGGGATTCCCGCTTTCGCGGGAATGACGGTGGGGGGTTAGGGTGCTTCCACCACGATGTCGCAGCGGAGCGTGTTGGCGATGAAGCAGGCGTCGTGGGCGGCGTGGTGCAAGCGTTCGAGCGCTTCGGCACCGGGCGTTTCGCCTGCGAAATCGATCCGCGGGCGCAGGGTGATGCGGGTGAAGGCGGTGCGGCCGCGGCCGTCCTTGCCCATCGTGCCCACCGCCTCGTCCACGTAGCGTGTGACCACCAGGCCGGCGTCGCGGGCGAGGTGGAGGAACCAGAGCATGTGGCACGACGAGGCCGAAGCGATCAGCGCTTCTTCCGGATCGACGCCCGCCGGGTCCGACAGCGGCACCGGCACGACCTGCGGCGAGGCGGAGGCCGCGACCTCCGCGCCGCCGTCGAAGCGCCAGACGTGGGCGCGGCTGTAGCGGTTGGCGGCGAAGTCGCCCTCGCCTGCCCATTCCACCACCGCGCGATATTCGACCATGCGTCAGGCCGCGGCGGTGCGTTGCAGAAGGGCGCGCTCGCGGTCCAGCCAGACTGCGAAGCTTGGGCGGGCAAGGATCGATTCCACGTAAGCGCGGGTGCGCGGATGGGTGCCGGTGAAGGGCGCGATCTCCATGTAGGTGAAGTTCGCGAACGGGCTTGCGACGGCGATGTCGGCAAGGGTGAGCGCGTCGCCGACCAGGAAGCCGCCGGCATCCGGCACCACGCCTTCGAGATAGTCGAGCACCGGCGGCAGGTCTTCTTTCTCAGCCTTGTCGGCTACGGCCGTGTCGCCGGGGCGGCCGAGGAAGCGGGGGGCGACGACGCGGTTGAAGAAGATCTTGGCGCCGGCCGCCATCAGGATGGTGTCCGCGAATTCCTCGTAGAAAATGGTGCGGGCGCGGGCCTGGGGCTCGGCGGGGATCAAGGCCGGGTCAGGATATTTGGCCTCGATGTATGTGACGATCGCGCTGCTGTCGCAGATCTTGAAGTCGCCGTCGGCGAAGCCGGGGATTTTTTTGAACGGGCTTGCGGCCAGGAAGTCCGGATCGGTGGAGCCCAGGCCGAGCGGCTTGTGCTCGAGCTCCACGCCCTTTTCGGCGGCGAATGCGAGCACCTTGCGAACGAATGGCGACATGGACGAGCCGTACAGGATCATGGAAAGTTTCCCCCTGAAGTTGCGAGCCCAAGCCTAGGCTTATCGCCCCCGCGCCTCAATCCATGTGCTTGAGGCCGGTCCTCAGATAATCCCAGCCGGTGATCAAAGTCAGCACCGCCGCCGCCCACAGCGCGGCCAGCCCGACCTGGTGGACCCAGGGCCAGTAAGGCAGGTCCGCGCCGCGCACGCCGAAGGCGCCGCCGAGGATCAGGGCGCCCAGGGAGACGAGCTGAAGCGTGGTCTTCATCTTGGCGAGGCGGCTGACCGGCAGCGAGACCTGCAACCCGGCCAGGAACTCGCGCAGGCCCGACACCGCGATCTCGCGCAGCAGGATCACAAGCGCCGGGATGATGTGCCAATCGTAGATGATCGGATCCTCGCCGTTCGCGCGGCGGCTGGCGCACAGCATCACGATCACGGCGGCGACCATGATCTTGTCGGCGATCGGATCGAGGAAGATGCCGAGCTTCGACACGGTTTTCTGGGCGCGGGCGAGGTAGCCGTCGAAATAATCGGTGATGCCGACCAGGCAGTAAAGAACGAAGGTGAAGGCATAATCCCACCAGCTCGGCTTCCACAGCAGGAAGACCAGGAGCGGCACCGCGAGGATGCGCGACAGGGTGAGGATGTTGGGCAGGGTCAGCATGCGCCGCCGCCTGTAGCGCGGTTGGGCGCGAAATGGGAGGGCGTGTCGCCGCCGCACCCCCAAAGGCTTGTGCGGCACCCCAAGCTGGGCAATGACGGCGGCGCGATTTTTTGAGGCTGCCGAAAAGGATGAGTATGCGTTGCGCCCCTGCCGAGCCGAGCACGTCGGAAATCGCGGCGGCATGACGCCATCGCTCGGCCTGCTCGGCAAGCGCCGCTTCCTGCCTTTGTTCGTCACCCAGTTCCTGGGCGCCTTCAACGACAACCTCTACAAGTCGGCGATGGTGATCCTGGTCACCTACGTCATCTACAAGGACCCGGTTCAGGAGGCGACGTTCAACGCCATCGCCGGCGGCCTGTTCATTCTCCCCTTCTTCCTGTTTTCGGCGCTGGCCGGGCAGCTTGCCGACGGCGGCGACAAGGCGCGGATCATCCGGATCGTGAAGACCGCCGAGATCGTCATCATGATGGTCGGCGCGCTTGGCCTGATGCTTCACAACATCCCGCTGCTGCTCGCCGTGTTGTTCGCGATGGGGGTGCATTCGAGCTTCTTCGGGCCGATCAAATACGCGATCCTGCCGCAGCATCTCAAACATGACGAAGTGCTGGGCGGCACCGGGCTGGTCGAGGCGGGGACCTATATCGCCATCCTGCTCGGCACCATTGCGGGCGGGCTGCTCGGCGCCGATCACCCGCGATATGCCGCGGTGGGCGTGCTGGTGGTGGCGGGGCTCGGCTGGTTCGCCGGGCGGCAGGTGCCCCCTGCCCCGCCCGAGGCCGACGCGCCGCCGGGCAAGATGGACTGGCACATCATCCGCGCCTCGATCACGCTGGTGAACGCCACGCTGCACATCCCGCGCCTGTTCCTGGCGATCGTCGCGATCAGCTTCTTCTGGATGATGGGCGCGATCCTCGCCGCGCAGTTCCCGCCTTTGGTGAAGAACGTGCTCCACGCGGACGAGCAGGTGGCGACCTTGTTCCTCGCCATCTTCTCGGTTGGCGTCGGGCTCGGGTCGGTGCTGATCAACCGGCTGCTGAAGGGCCGCGTGCTGGCGGTCTACTCGCCCGCCGCCTCGCTCGCGATGGGCGCCTTCATCTGCCACCTTTACTGGAACGTGCGGTCCTGGCCGGCGCCCGGCGAAGCGCTGATGAACCTCGGCACGTTCGTCGCCATGCCGCGCGCCGAATGGATTCTCTTCGACCTGTTCGGGGTGGCCGTATCGGGCGGCATGTTCGTTGTGCCGCTTTACGCTTTCCTGACCACCACCGTTCCCAAATCGGAAACGGCGAGGACGGTGGCGGCCAACAACATCGTCAATTCGGGCTTCATGGTGCTCGCCGCCCTGATCCTCACCGGTCTCGTCCAGATCGGCGTATCCGTGGAGGAAACGTTGCTGATGGTAGCGGTGTCGAGCGTGATCGCCGCCTACCTCGCCTGGCGCCTGCACAAGGCCTGCGACGGGGTTTAGGCGAACAGCGTCCCGAAGAAGATGAGGCCGCCGAGCCAGGCGGTGAGGAACAGGCGCAGGTCGCTGCCCGTGGGGGCGTCCGGCAGATCGACGGCGAACCCTGAGGAGAGCGCGGCGCGAAGCGGATGGGGGCGGAGCGAGGGTCGAATCAGCGTGGTCGTCATGAAGAGGGATTAACGTTTTCTTCACTATAAGTTCCAGCCGCCTCCGACCCTTTTCCACGGCCTGTCCCGGGGCGGCACGAAGGAGACAAAGAGCGTCAATTCGGGGCACCCGCGCGGGCGCCGCGGATGGGCTTGTCCTGCACAGGGAGGTGCCTACACTCAGCCGATGGGCGAGGGGGAATTGGTGGAAGTAAGCGTTGCCCAGGCCTTGTCGCTGACCCGGCGGCGCTTGCGCGACGACCCGAAGCTGGCGGCGCTTCAGGCCCGGGAGATCGTCCGCGCCGCGCCGGAAAGCGCGGATGGCTGGCGGCTGCTCGGCGAAGCGCTGCGCGCGTGCCGGGAGGACAGTGAAGCGGAGGCCGCTGAACTGCAGGCGATCGCAGCCTCCGTACACGATCGCCAGCTGATGGAGGCGGGCGCGGCTTTGGCGGGCGGGCGGCTGGCGGAGGCGGAAGCGGCGCTTCGGCCGCACCTCAAGGAGAAACCGACCGACGTCGCGGCGATCCGGATGATGGCGGAGTTGGCGGCGCGGCTGGGGCGACTTGGGGATAGCGAGAACCTGCTGAGGCGCGCGCTCGAGCTTGCGCCGGCGTACGGCGCCGCGCGCGCGAACCTGGCAACCGTGCTCCACCGACAGGGCAAGCCGATGGAAGCGGTGGAGGTGCTCGATACGCTACTCGGCGACGATCCGAACAATCCATCGCACCAGAATCTGAAGGCGGCGTCGCTGGGGCGGATCGGCAGCTATGAGGAAGCGCTGGCGCTGTACGAGCAGGTGCTGGCACGCTTCCCGGCCCAGGCCAAGGTGTGGATGAGCTACGGCCATGTGCTGAAAACCGTCGGGCGGCGTGAGGACAGCGTCGCCGCCTATCGCCGGGCGCTGGCGGAAGCGCCGACGCTTGGCGAGGCCTGGTGGAGTCTTGCCAATCTCAAAACGGTGCGGCTCGAGCCGGAGGACATTGCCGCCATGGAAGCAGGGCTGGCGCGCCCGGAAGTAACCGCGGAGGACCGCTTCCACTTTCACTTCGCGCTCGGCAAGGCGCTCGAAGACGCGGGCGAGGCGGAGCGCGCGTTCGGCCATTATGCGCAAGGCAACCGGCTTCGGCGCGAAGGCATCGACCATGACGCGGACGAGATCAGCGACCATGTCCGCCGCTCCCAGGCGCTGTTCACGCGCGCCTTCTTCGCCGCGCGGGTGGGCCAAGGCGCCCCTGCCCCCGATCCGATCTTCATCCTCGGCATGCCGCGCGCGGGATCGACCCTGATCGAGCAGATCCTCGCCTCCCACCCGCTGGTCGAAGGGACGATGGAGCTGCCCGACATTCCGGCGCTGGTAAAGCGCCTGTCCGGCCGCAAACTGCGCAGTGAGCCCTCGCTCTACCCCGAATGCCTCGCCGATCTGCCGCTGGAGGATCTGCGCGCATTGGGCGAGGAGTATCTCGAGCGCACACGGGTGCAGCGGAAGACCGAGCGGCCCTTCTTTATCGACAAAATGCCGAACAACTGGGCGCATGTCGGCTTCATCCACCTGATCCTGCCCAACGCCAGGATCGTGGATGCGCGGCGCCATCCGCTCGATTGCTGCTTTTCCAACTTCAAGCAGCATTTCGCCCGCGGCCAGGCGTTCAGCTACGACCAGGCGGAGCTCGGGCGTTACTATGCGGATTACGTGCGGCTGATGGCCCATTTCGACGCCGTGCTGCCGGGCCGGGTACACCGGGTGATCCACGAGCAACTGGTGGAGGAGCCCGAAGCCGAGATCCGCCGCCTGCTCGACGCGCTCGGCCTCCCCTTCGACGCCGCCTGCCTGCGCTTCCACGAGAACGACCGGGCAGTGCGCACCGCGAGTTCCGAGCAGGTCCGCCGCCCGATCAACCGCGAAGGCTTCGACCAGTGGCGGCCGTTCGAGCCGTGGCTGGGGCCGCTCAAGCAAGCGCTCGGCCCGGTGCTCGATTGCTATCCTGCAACACCGGGGCCGCAAGGTTTCATTCCGCCATCAAAATGAATTGACGCGGCGGGACAAGCCGCACAGGTTTGCGGTTCGGACGACATATCTGTGGGGGATTGATCGGATGCGCCTGCCCGTCACCAGCGGCTCGAAGCTCTTCGTTGCCGGCCTGCTCGCCACCACCACCCTCGGCACTAGCGGCGCCGCCTTAGCCCAGCAATCCGATCCGCCCGCGACCGAGGATCCGGATGACGGGGCGTACATCTCGTCCCCCTTGAGAGATCCTAACGAGATCATCGTTACCGCCCAGAAG
>DASWMM010000451.1:0-13090 GCA_036399755.1 Allosphingosinicella sp. | reverse complement strand
GGCTCGAGATCATTGGTGAGGGTGCCGGCGGTGAACTGCCGGCGGGTGAGCGGCGTCAGGAGCACGGGCTTCGCGCCAACGGCGCGCGCCTCCGCGACGTAGCGGCGCAGATTGGCGGGAAATTCGGTTTGGAGATCGGTGGAGCGGCCGGGTTTGCCCGGCTGGTCGTTGTGGCCGAACTGGATCAGCACCCAGATGTCGGCATAGCTGGCCGTTGTCATTTCGGAGAGCGCGATGTCCCACGATCCTTCGGCACGGTAGCTGCCCGAGCTGCGCCCGCCGCGGCCGAGGTTCACGCAGGCTGCGTTGGAGGTAACGTGAAAGGCGCAGAAGCTCGGCCCCCAGCCGCCGATCACCGCCGTGGTGGAATCGCCGACCAGAATGATCCTGGAGGCGCGAATCGGCTGTGCGGGCACTTGGGCGGGCGCGGCGGCGGCGAGCAAGGCCGCTGCGGACGCCAAAGCGGCGCGGATAGCGATCGTCATGGCAGCGCCTCGAAGGTGAAGTTGGAGAAGCGGGCTTCCCCCTGCCCCGCCGAATATAGACCCGGGCGGAGCATCAGGAAGCCGCCGCGGACATTGTGGTGGTAGCCCGAGACTTCCATGCCGCGGTCGAAGCGGCGCCAGGTGCGGCCGCCGTCGCCGCTGGTGTCGTAGGTGACGATGTGGCGGTCGTTGGTCACACGCATCCGCATCTTGCGCCCGTGCGGGTTGGCCGGGCGGCCGCGCTCGATGCCATATTGGTGGGTGACGAAGCGGGCCTCGTCGAAGCCCAAACCGGCGTAGAGCTTTTCGTCGTAGAAGAGGATCAGGCCGGCGGTGGCGCCGGGCGCGATCTCCACATCCGCTTCGAAGCGATAGGCCTGGTCGCCCGCGATGAGGAGGAGCGGCGAGGAATCGGAGGGCGCCTTGCCGCGCGCTTTCAGAACCAGCGCCTTCTTCTCCACCCGGGCGCGGGCGCGCTCGTCGGCGGCGGGCTTGAAGAAATTCCACTTGGCGCCGATCGCCAGGGTGGAGAAATCGTCTGACAGCGGTTGGCCGTGGCGCACCGCCTTGCCGCCTTTCGGCTTGGGCAGCGGCTGGGACAGGTCGCCGCCGGTCATCCGGAACCAGCCGTCCGGCGTCCACTCGATCCGGTCGAGCAGGGTCTGGCGGCCGAGCGTCCAGTAGCCGTTTTCATAGCCATGGTAGACGGTCCACCAGTCGCCCGCCGGACCCTCGACCAGGGTGGCGTGGCCGCGCGACCACCAGCGCTCGCGGCTGTCGGTGGTGCGGACCAGCGGGTTGCCTGGGTGGTTTTCCCACGGGCCGTGGATCGAGCGGGAGCGGGCGGCGATCACCATGTGGCCGGTGGGCGGCCCGGCGGTGCCGCCGACGGCGGTGATCAGGTAGAAATAGCCGCCGTGACGGGTGATCTTGGGTCCCTCGGGCGAGAAGCCTTCCACCACCCAGTCGGACGGGTAGCGCCAGGGATCGTAGACGTGCTCGACGGCGCCGACCGTGGCGAGGCCGTCGTCGGCGAGGCGCACCCGGTCTCCCCCGGACAGGAACAGCCAGCGCGAGCCGTCTTCCCCCACGGCATGGCCAGGATCGATGTGGTTGGGGAGCTTCAGGTCGATGGGCTCGCTCCACGGGCCTTCGATCTTGTCCGCCCAGATCACGTAGCTGGTGTTGGGCGACGCCTTGACCGGCACATACAGAAAGTAGCGGCCCTTGTGCTTCGTCAGTTCCGGCGCCCAGACCGAACCGATATTCCTTGTCAGCGCCGCGGTGACCGGCTGCCAGTTCACCAGATCGCGGCTGTGCCAGATCACCAGCCCCGGATAGGAATCGAACGTCGAGAAGGTCATGTAATAATCGGCGCCGTCCTTCAGGATCGTCGGATCGGGATGGTCGCCGGACATGATCGGATTAAGAAAGGTGCCGTCGCCGCGGTCGGCGATGCGCTGGCCTTCGAAGCCCTTCCCCCAGCGCGGCTCGGGCGGCTGAGGGACTGGCGTGCCGCCGGCCTGCGCAAGGGCACGGCCGGCGGGTGCGAGCAAGGCCGGTGCCGCCCCGGCTAGCGCGAGTGAACCAAGGGTCCCGCGGCGGGTCAGCATGTCAGCCTCGTCTTTCTTGTCCCAAAAACGACCGGCCGCACGACGCGCGTGCGGCCGGCCAGGTGGGAGACCTCAAAGCTTGAAACGGGCACCGAAAAGAACGGTGCGGCCGAAATGGTTGTACTCGTAATTGCGGTTGGCATCCTCGTCGGTCCAGCGGTCGCGATATTCGTCGGTGAGGTTGATGCCTTCCAGCGACAGCTCGACCTGCTCGGTGATCCGGTAACGCACCGAGGCGTCGACGTTGATCGTCGAGTTGTACCCTTCGAAGATGTTGCCGGTGCCGCTGTTGGCATCGACATAGCCGCTGCGGTAGCTCGCCGAGACTCGGGCGCTGAACTTCGAATCCTCGTAATAAAGCGTGCCGTTCAGCGCCTTGTTGGAGAGGCCGAACAGCGAGGATTTGCGAGCCGGATCGTTGACGTTGGGGCCGAAGGCACAACCAGTGGTTGCCGGGTTGGCCGCGGGAACGCAGGTAACGGTGGTCGGGCCGGCAACGCTGTAGACGGCGTTCGAATCGACCAAGGTGGCGTTGATGATTCCGCCGAAGTTGGAGAGTGCGCCGGGCAGGAAACGGAACGGCCCCTGCAGCGATATTTCCAAGCCCTTCAAGCTTGCGCCGCTGCCGTTGGTGATCGAGTTAATCGTCCAGAGCTGGCCCTCGGGGCTGATCGCCGCGGGCGAGCTTGCCGGGATCACCGATGTCGGCAGACCCGTCGAAGCGAAGGTGCCCGAGCGGGTGACCGCGACCGGGAAGCTCTGCACGTCCTTTTTGAAGGCGGCGACCGAGAAGATCGACTGCGGCGCGAAATACCATTCGAATGCGAGGTCGTAGGCGGTGGCGCGGAACGGATTCAGGAACGGGTTTCCGAAGCTGACCCGGTAGTTGAAGCCATCCACCGAGCCGCCCGGCGTCAAATTCCCAAGGCTTGGCCGGGTGATGACGTTGGAGGCCGCCGCGCGAATGATCACGCTCTCGGTCGGGAAGAAAGCGAGGTTCACCGAGGGCAGCCAATCGTCGTAGGAGCGCTCGACCTCGACTTCGGTGCTGCCGTTCACGCCGCTCAACCCGCGCGAACGCTGATCGGTGTGGACGTAGCGCACGCCGCCATTGGCGGCATATCGCAGGCCGAGGAGATCCCCCTTGACGTCGAACTGAAGGTAGCCGCCCTTAACCGTTTCGGTGACGGCGCGGGTGTTGCCGATGTCGATCCCCGGGGTCCGGCCGTACAGGTTGGTGAGCGCCGCCGACGCCTCGAGATTGGGTACCAGCCAGCTGGTGGTGGTGCCCTGCGGCTGGCCGGCGTTGCGAAGTTCGAACAGTTCCGAAATCGCGGCGGTGACCGGCAACCCGTAGATTGCGTTGGGGCCGAAGGCGGAGCTGGGGGAACAGGTAACGGTGCCAAGCACCCGATCGAGGCCTCCATTGCCGCACACTACGGTATCGCGGGTCAAGCCGGCGGTGTCGAACCCGAAGCGGCGGTAGACGGCGCCGGTGCGGACGGTGAAGTCCTCCGCGACGTCATATTCGGTGCGCAGGCTCAGCGTGCGGAACTTGTTCACCGTTTCCGACGGGCGATCGCGAATCTCGGCAAGCTGGAACACCGCCGGATCGGTGACGCTGGTGCCGAAGCTCAGCACCGGCCGGCGAGAGTTTGTATAATCGTATGTATAGCCCTGGGCGTCGCGGTCGTCGAAAACGAACGTCGTCTCGAGCGGGATCGAGGCGTCCGACTTGGACAGGCCGCCGAGCAGGGTGAAGCGGAACTTGTCGCCGACATCCTGATCCCAGCTGCCGCCGATCTGGTAGAATTCGGTGGTCGATTTGCGCAGATAATGTTCGGTGCGCACCCAGGCGTCGTTGAAGGTGCCGCTGACCAGATTGTTGGTCGCCGGATCGATGGCGTAGTTCAGCACATCGATGGAACGCTCGTTGGAGCGGAACAGGACTTCCGCCCACTTCTCCTCGCGGTCCGCGCTGAAGCGGGAAAACAGTCCGTCGAGGGAGACCTTGGTTGCATCGCTCGGCGCCCACTGCACGCTTCCGGTGATACCGAGGCGCTCGCGGCTATGCTCGACCTCGCCGTAGCGCGGAATGCGCGGGTGGAAAGCGAGCGCGACGGAATCGCAGGCCGCGTTGGGGCGGTAGAAACCGCCGGCGTTGGAGGCGCGGACGGTGCCGGTCGCGGTGGTGGTGAAGCAGGGCGTGCCGTTCACCGAGTCGAAGCGCCCTTGCGCCCAGCGGACGGTGTTGTTGCCGAGTTCGAGAGTGCGGTTTTCCTGATACGCGGCGGAGACCGCGGCGCCGAACGTGCCGTCCTGCGATTTCCAGGACAGGAGGCCGGCAAGGCGCGGGCCGACATCCTTGCTGAGCGTGTTGTACGACGCCTGGGCGGAGCCGACGACGGTGAAGCCACGCTTGCCGCCCAGCGGATTGCCGGTGTTGAGATCGACCACGGCGCCAAGCGAACCTTCGTCGAGCGAGGCTTCGGCCGTCTTGTGGACTACGATGGAGTTGAACAGCTCCGACGCGAAGACGTTGAAATCGAACGCGCGGTCGCGGTTGGCGCTTGCGCCGTCGGTGGAGGTCGCCACGGTTTCGAGGCCGTTGACGCGGACCCGGGTGAACTGGGCGCCAAGGCCGCGCACCGTGATGCCCCTGCCCTCGCCGCCATCGCGCTGGATCGAGATGCCGGGGATGCGCTGCAGCGATTCGGCGAGGTTCTGGTCCGGGAATTTGGCGATATCCTCGGCGACGATCGCGTCCACCGCCGCAACGCTTTCGCGCTTCACGGCAAGCGCTTCGGCCAGCGAGCGGCGGAACCCGGTGACGACGATCTCGTCGCCCGGCTGCTCGGCGGCGGCGTCCGCAACCTCTTCGGCGGCTTCCTCGGCGCCGTTCTGCGCGGCGGGATCCTGTGTTTCGGCCGCGGCTTCCTGCGCGTGGGCAGGCGCGGCGAGGCCGGCCAGCAGTGCGGCGGTAGAGGCCGCGCCCAAAAGCCCGTGCCCGAAACTGCGGCGAAACGTCCCCATATTCATGTGTCTTCCCTTTCGGCACCCTATCCCTATGACACCGGTGTCTACGATCTTCAGAGAAGATCGTAGCCGAGCATTTGGCTTGGCCGTCGAGTATGTTCGATGCGCTGGGCGCCCTCATCCTCTCGCCAGGCCGCGCCCGAATATTCTTCCGGGTCGCATCTGCCTTGAACCGATTAAGTAACCGGTGTCATAAGTGGACACTGAGCCGGGAACGAGAAGCTGTCAAGGCCCGGCCGAGGAGAGGTGTTTCGATATGCGGTACTTGATTCCGGCGGCCCTGGCGCTTTGCGGCCTGGGCGCGGCGCCTGCTTTTGCGCAGGCCTTCCCGGGCGCGGTCGGCAAGGCGGCGCAAACGCCGGGCGGGCGCGGCGGGGCGATCGTGCGCGTCACCAATCTCAACGCGAACGGCCCCGGCTCCTTTCGCGCGGCGATCGAACGCAAGGGTCCGCGCATCGTCGTGTTCGAAGTGGGCGGGGCGATCGACCTCGGCCGAACGACGCTGAACATCGAGGAGCCGTTCCTGACCATTGCCGGTCAGACCGCTCCCTCCCCCGGCATCACGCTGATCCGCGGCGGGATCGACATCAAGACTCACGACGTCGTCATGCGGCACATCCGGGTCCACACCGGGGTGGACGGCCAGGCGCAGCGGAGCGGCTGGGAAGCGGACGCGGTGTCGACCGTCGGCGCGCGGAACGTGATTGTCGATCATTGCACAATGATCTGGGCGGTGGACGAAAACCTTTCCGCGTCCGGTCCCCGCTTCACCGGCGCAACCCCGGGGGAGTGGCGGGCCGGGACCAGCCACAACATCACCTTCTCCTACAATCTGCTCGCGGAAGGACTGGCCCACGCCAGCCATCCCAAGGGCGAGCATTCGAAGGGTTCGCTGATCCACGACAATGCCAGCGGCATCCTCATCTACCGCAACCTGTATGCCCACAATTACGAGCGCAATCCGCTGCTCAAGGGCGGCGCGCAGGCGGCGGTGGTCAACAACTTCATCTACGATCCCGGCGCCATGGCCATTCACTACAATCTGATGGCGCTGGAATGGGGCACGCAGCCTTACCAGACCGGCGAGCTCAGCGCGGTCGGCAACGTGCTGCGCGGCGGCCCGGATACGCGCGGCGACATCGCCTTCCTCGCGATCGGCGGTGTGGGCGATCTCAATTACCACGGCCGCGACAACATCGCCGTCGACCGGATGGGCAAGCCGCTGCCGATGTTCGGCCGCTACGCCACCGGCAAGGCGCGAATCGTGGAGGTGAAGGCGTCGCGCGCGTGGCCCGAGGGGCTCGACGTGCTGCCGGCGAGCGAGGTCGAGACCCACGTCCTCGCCTTTGCCGGCGCCCGGCCCTGGGACCGCGATCACCCGGAAATCCGAATCACCTTCGACGTCGCGGAAGGACGCGGCGAGATCATCGACGATGAAAAGGAAGTCGGCGGCTTTCAGAAGGTCGTCGCGACGCGGGCACCGTTTCGCGAGGCGGAGTGGAACCTCCTCACGATGGAGCCGAAGTCCGGCCGCTATCCGGGGCAGAAGGATGGCTTCGTCCAGCAGCCGACCACAAAGCGGGACGGGGAGATGCGGAAGTAGGGGTGTGAGGGATTTCAGCCCGCTACCCCGCTCATCCTGAGGAGCCGGTGAGCCTGTCGAACCGGCGTCTCGAAGGACGGGACAGTGGCCGCGACCGGTCCTTCGAGACGGGCCTTCGACTTCGCTCAGTCCCTCCGCAGGATGAGCGGAGTAAGTGAATCGGGAGAGCCTAGGTCCCCGGCTGAATGTAGGGGACACGAGCGAAGAGCTCGCGTTCCCACCCGCGCGGGTCGTTCACGGCGCGCTGGGGCTCGTCGAAGAGCATCGTGGCACGCCCGGGCAGGGTGTAGACCGGCCAGGGGGCCATTCCCGCGTGGTTGGGATCGCCGGATTTCGCGAACGCCAGAAACGCATCCATCATCCGGCCGCTCACCGCGCGCGCCGCCGCGCCGGTGCCGGTGATCGAGCCTTCCGCATCCAGCGTGCCGAAGGAGAGCGGGATGTCGATGGTGTGCGGGGCGCCGCGCCAGGGTTCCACCGGCGACTGGAAATCGACCTGGTAGACCCAGGTCTTCGTGCCCGCCTTGGCGCGTTCGTCCGCCTCGATCACTTGCCCCGGCCAGCTTCGCCCGGCGGTGGTGGCGGCGTAGAAGATGCGCTCGGCCGACCATTCGGGGAAGCGGGCGCGATATTGCGCGACCACCCATTCGGGATGGATGTCCACCCGCAGATCACCCGCCATCCGTTCGGCGAGGTTGGACCAGTCTAGCCCTTGGAGCTTCGCCCCCTTGGGATCGATGAAGGCCCGGGTCTCGTCGCGGGTGTTGCCGAGGATCATCGGGATGGCGTTGGACTGCGGGTTGGCGTCGGGCCAGAACGGGTGGCGGGTGAGCCACTTCATGTCGAGCACCGGGCCCATATAAACGCCGCCGCCGATCACCGGATCGATCGCGGCGAGGCCTTCTACCAGACGCTCCACCGGCACCGTGAGCAGGTCCGCCGGAGTCGCCTTGAGGGCGGCGAGATATGCCTTGGCGCGCGCGGTGGCGTTGAGCGGACCCGAGGCGGTGACCTGTTGGCCGCTCATCGTGATCGCGCGGTGGAAGAGGCCGGTAGCGGCGGGCATGCCCATCAACGTGGCGATCTTGGCGCCGCCGCCGGACTGGCCGAATACGAGGATGCGCGAGGGATCGCCGCCGAAGCTCGCGATGTTGTCGCGGATCCATTGCAGAGCGAGGACGAGATCAAGCTGGCCGAGATTGCCGCTGTCGGGGAAGCGCGGGTCCAGCCGGGCGAGGTAAAGGTACCCGAACGCGTTGAGCCGATGGTTGACGGTGATCACCACCGCATCGCCGCGCGACGCGAGGTGGCGGCCGTCGTTGAGCGGGTCCGCGACGCTGCCGGTCGAGTAAGCGCCGCCGTGGAAGTAGACGAGAACCGGCCGCTTTCCACCGGTGCGGGCTTCGGGGGTCCAGACGTTGAGGAAGAGGCAGTCCTCGCTTTGCGGCACGTAGCGGTCGCCGCGCTGGGGCGCTGAGGGGCCGAAGGCCGTGGCCTCGACGACGGCACGGCTCGGCGCCGGAGCCACCGGCGCACGGAAACGCTCGGCGAGGCCGTAGCGGATGCCGCGAAAGACGGCGAGGCCGCCCTCACGCGTTCCGCGCACCCGGCCGAGGCTGGTCGTAACCGTCGGCCGCGCCGGCGCGGCGTGGAGGATCGTCGGCAGCGCGGCCGCACCGGCGGCGCCCAGGAGAAGGGTGCGGCGGCCGATCATCGCCTGACGTCCAGTTCGCCGGCCAGGAACGCCTCGATGTCGCGCAGCCCGAACAGGCTCGCGTCGCCGGGAAGGCTGTGCTTCAGCGCGGTAAGGGCGAGGCCGAAGCGCGCCGTTTCCTCGAGCGCCGCGCCGGTGAGGATGCCGTGGAGCACGCCCGCGGCAAAGGCGTCCCCTGCGCCGATCCGATCGACGATTCCGGAGACGGCGATTTCCTCGCTTTGCGCGGAGCCTTCGCGGGCATCGACGCGGGCGGCGATGCGGTGGGTGTCGGCATCCACGATGTGGCGAGCGGTGGAGGCGATCAGGCCGAGCTTGGGGAAAGCGGCGAAAGCGGCGTCGGCGGCTTCGCGGCGGCGCGCCTCCCCTTCCCCGCTATAGCTGCCGCCCAGGAGCAGCGAGATGTCACGGTGGTTGCCGAACAGGATGTCGGCGCGCGAGACGAGTTCGGTGAGAATGGACCGCGGATCGCTGTCCCAGCGGGCCCAGAGCTGCGTGCGGTAATTGCCGTCAAACGAGACGCGGATGCCGCGGGCGGCGGCGGCTTCGGCGGCGGCGATCGCGAGGGCGGCGGATTGAGGTCCGAGCGCGGGCGTGATGCCGGAAAGGTGGAAAAGGGTCGCCCCTTCGAGCAGCGCGTCCCAGTCGAAATCCTCCTGGCCGGCGAGCGCGAAGCTTGAGCCTTCGCGGTCGTAGACGATGTCGGAGGGCCGAAGGCCGGCGCCCGGAGAGAGGAAGTAGAGGCCGATACGGCCGGCGCCGGTGGAGACGCCCGAGGCGTCGACGCCGTAGCGGCGGAGGTAGCCGGTGGCCGCTTCACCGAGGGGGTTGGCGGGGACTCGGCTGATCATCGCGGTGCCGTGGCCGAGGGCGGCGAGGCCGACCGCAACATTGGCCTCGGCGCCGCCGATGTGGACGTCTAGGCGCGGGGTCTGGAGGAGCAACTCCCGCCCCGGTGCGGTGAGGCGGAGGAGGAGTTCCCCGAAGCAGACTACGGTCATACCAGCCACTTCCTTCCTGGTGCTTCGAGAGGGGCCTTCGCCAAGCTCAGTCCCTCCTCAGCATGAGCGGTGTCTTCAATCCCGTTCCGCTCATCCTGAGGAGCCGCTGAGCGAAGTCGAAGCGGCGTCTCGAAGGACCAAGCCATCACCGCGCCAGCCAGCCGCCGTCTACGGCAAGGATGTGGCCCTGGACGTAATCCGAGGCGGAAGACGCAAGGAATACCGCTGCTCCCCCCAAGTCCGAAGGCTCGCCCCAGCGGGCGGCGGGGATACGCTCCATTATCTGCCGGTTACGGTTTTCGTCGGCCTGGAGCGCCGCGGTATTGTTGGTGGCGATGTAGCCCGGCGCGATGGCGTTGACGTTGATGCCCTTTGGCGCCCACTCGCAAGCGAGCAGCTTGGTGAGGCCCGCAACGCCCGATTTCGACGCAGTGTAGCTCGGCACCCGGATGCCGCCCTGGAAGCTCAGCATCGAGGCGATGTTGATGATCTTGCCTCTACCCTGGGCGATCATGTGGCGGCCCACCGCCTGGCAGAGGAAGAACACCGACTTGAGATTGGTGTCGATCACCGCGTCCCAGTCCTCTTCCGAAAAATCCACGGCGTCGGCGCGGCGGATGATGCCGGCATTGTTGACCAGGATGTCGAGGCCGCCGAGTTCGGACAGGGTTTGATCAACCACCGCCTGGATCGGCTCGGTGGTGGACAAATCCGCTTGGACAAGGGCGGCGCGGCTGCCGGCGGCGCGGACGAACTGCGCCGTTTCCTCCGCGGAGGAGCGGCCGACCAGGGCGACGTCCGCCCCGGCTTGGGCAAGCGCGACGGCGATGCCCTGGCCGATGCCGGTATTCGCGCCGGTGACGATTGCAACGCGGCCGGTGAGGTCGAATGGGCTGGTCATCATTTCACTCCCCCCGCTCATCCTGAGGAGCCCTGAGCGAAGTCGAAGCGGCGTCTCGAAGGATCTGGCACGGTCCTTCGAGACGGGCCTTCGACAAGCTCAGTCCCTCCTCAGGATGAGCGATTTGTGTTTTGCGAAAAGGCTCACGCCAGCTGGCAGATGTCGAGGACGTTCATGTCGGTATAATCCTGGTTCTCGCCGGCCATTGCCCAGATGAAGGCATAAGCGCGGGTGCCGGAGCCCATGTGGATCGACCAGGGCGGCGAGATCACCGCTTCCTCGTTGCCGACCACGATGTGCCGCATCGCATCCCCTTCGCCCATGTAGTGGAAGACGCGGTCATTCTCCTGCGGCAGCTCGAAGTAGAAATAAATCTCGCTGCGCCGCTCGTGGATGTGCGGCGGCATGGTGTTCCAGACGCTGCCGGGCTTGAGCACGGTCAGGCCCATGACGAGCTGGGCGCTGTCGCAGACGCCGGGAATGACGAGCTGGAAAATGGTGCGCTCGTTGGACTCCTCCAGGCTGCCGCGCTCCAGCGCATTGGCGTCGGCGATGCCGAGCTTGCGGGTCTGGAAGGCTTTGTGGGCCGGGCAGGAAGCGAGGTAGAAGCGCGCGCCAGTTCCGGAGAAGACCACGTCCTTCGCGCCCATGGTGACGAAAAGGCAGTCCTTGTTGCCGAGCTCGAAGGTCTCGCCATCGACCGTGACGGTGCCGGGCGCCGAGCCGACGTTGACCACCGCAAGCTCGCGGCGCTCCAGGAACGGGTGGCCGGCGGCGGACGCGGGCTCGGTCTGATCGGGCAGCCGCACTTCGCCGGTGGCGACGGCGACGCCGCCGATCACGAAGCGATCGGCGTGGGTATAGTTCAACACCACCTCGCCCTCGCGGAACAGGCCTTCGATCAGATAGCGGTCACGCAGCTCCTCGTTGGAGACGCACTCCATCATGTCGGGGTGGGTGGCGTAATAGGTGCGGTCGAACATGTGGGTGCTCCGATTAGTGTATGTTGAGGTAGGGAAATGCTTCATTCCTCCCCCAGCTTGCCTGGGGGAGGGGGACCATGCGCAGCATGGTGGAGGGGCTGAGCGCGCAGCGCGAAGATGAACCCTCCGCTTTGCTCCGGGCCCCTCCACCGGCTTCGCCGGTCCCCCTCCCCCAGCAAACTGGGGGAGGATTTAGGTAGGCGGATCGCGTCACGCCGCCTCCGCCTGCGGCTGATCCAGCCGGTAGGCGCGCTTGACGAGGCCGTAGGTGAGTTCGTGGGCGAGTTCGGCGGCTTCCCAGTCGGCCAGGCGGTGCTCCGCGACAAGCCGGGCAAGGAAGGCGCAATCGACCCGGCGGGCGACGTCGTGGCGCGCGGGGATCGAGAGAAAGGCGCGGGTGTCGTCGTTGAAGCCGACACTGTTGTAGAAGCCGGCGGTTTCCGTGGTCATTTCGCGGAAGCGGCGCATGCCTTCGGGGCTGTCGTGAAACCACCAGGACGGGCCGAGCTTCAGGCACGGATAATGGCCGGCGAGCGGCGCGAGTTCGCGGGCGTAGGCGCTTTCATCGAGCGTGAAGACGATGATCGACAAAGCCGGCTCGTTGCCGAAGCGGTCGAGCAGCGGCTTCAAGGCGTGGACATAATCCGTGCGGGTCGGAATGTCGGCGCCCTTGTCGCGGCCATAGGCGCCGTGCAGCCAGCGATTGTGGTTGCGGAAGGAGCCGGGGTGGATCTGCATCACCATGCCGTCCTCGATGCTCAGGCCCGCCATCTCGGTGAGCATCTGGGCGCGGAACAGCTCGGCGTCTTCGGCGGACCAGGTGCCGCCGACGATGCGGGCGAACAGCGCCTCCTTCTCGGCCTGCGGGAGATCGGCGGTGCGGGCGGTGGGGTGGCCATGGTCCGTGGCGGTGGCGCCGGCGGCGCGGAAGTCGGCTCGGCGCTTCCTGTGCGCGGCCATGTAGCCCCCCCAGGAAAAGACATCCTCGCCGGATAGCTCGGCGAAGCGGCGGAGCGCGGTTTCGAACTCCTCATGCTCGGGATCGATCACCGCGTCGGGGCGGTAGGTGGTGACCACCCTCCCCGCCCAGCCGGAGCGGCGGATCGCGGCATGGTGGACGAGATCCTCGTGCGGCCCTTCGGTGGTGGCGAGCAGTTCGATGTTGAAACGATCGAACAAGGCGCGCGGCCGGAATGCCGGGGTGGCGAGCGCTTCGGTGATCGCATCGAAATAATGGTCTGCGGTGGCCGGCTCAAACGCGACGTCCAGGCCGAAGACTTCGGCGAAGACGTGGTCGAGCCAGAGCCGTGACGGCGTACCGCGGAAGAGATGATAGTGGCTGGCCAGCAGGCGCCACGCCTCGCGCGGATCGGCGCCGGATGCCCCGCCGCGGCTCGCCACTCCGAGGCGGTCGAGCGGGACACCCTGGCTGTAAAGCATGCGGTAGAGATAATGGTCGGGCGCAAGCAGCAGCTCGGCAGGGTTGGTCCAGGCTGCGTCGGCGGCGAACCATGCTGGATCGGTGTGGCCGTGCGGGCTGACGATGGGCAGGCCCGCCACCTCCGCATAAAGAGCGCGGGCGATCTCCTTTGCGGCGGGCTCGGCCGGCAGCAGCCTGTCGGGGTGGAGGGAAAGCGGCCTCGTCATTCTCATCCTAACGCCTGGTGAGCCGGTGGTCTCCGCCAGCTTTCGCGCATTGTTCCGGTAACCGGTGTCATGGGCGTGTGCAAGTCCCGGGAGTTGCAGCGCTTCTA
>DASWMM010000450.1:0-4783 GCA_036399755.1 Allosphingosinicella sp. | reverse complement strand
AACCTCCTTTCACATGAGGGTGAGCCCAAGGGGATAAGATGCGGGTATTGGCATTGTCGTCGCAAAAAGGCGGTTCGGGAAAGACTACCCTATCCGGTCATCTTGCGGTGCAGGCAGAACGGAGTGGTGCGGGGCCCGTTTGCCTGATCGACATCGATCCGCAAGGCTCGCTTGCCGATTGGTGGAACGAGCGCGAGGCCGAAATGCCGGCGTTCGCGCAGACCACCGTCGCGCGCCTGCAGAACGATCTGGAAGTGTTGCGCGGCCAAGGCTTCAAGCTTGCGGTAATCGACACTCCGCCCGCCATCACCATGGCGATCCAGAGCGTCATCCAGGTCGCCGAGCTGATCGTTATCCCGACCCGGCCGAGCCCGCACGATCTTCGCGCGGTCGGCGCCACCGTCGACCTGTGCGAACGCGCCGGCAAGCCGCTGATCTTCGTCGTCAACGCCGCGACGCCCAAGGCCAAGATCACCTACGAATGCGCCGTCGCGCTTTCCCAGCACGGCACCGTCGCCCCCGTCACGCTTCACCACCGCACCGATTTCGCCGCCTCGATGATCGACGGACGAACGGTGATGGAGGTCGATCCCAATAGCAAATCCGCCCGCGAAGTGGCTGAATTGTGGGATTATATTTCCGACCGGCTGGAAAAGAATTTCCGCCGTACCGTGTTTCAGGCGCCGGGCACCGGCTTTGTCGGCCACTCGGCCACGCCGCGCGCGGCAGGCGGCTTCGGCCGCCGCGTCGTCAGCCAGTAAGCGAGGGGGGAAAACAGATGAACGCCAAACCTTTCGCCTCCCTTTCGTCCGGCCTGCTCGCCCGCAAGGGCGCGGCCAAGCCCGCCATGCGCCCGCAGGGTTTCGGCGGCTTCGGCGCCAACCTCGAGGATCTCGGCTGGAACGATATGGGCCAGAACGACGAGCCCGAGCCGCAGCCCCACCACGTACCGAGCCCGGTCACCGCCCTGACGCCTTCGGCCACGCGCCTTGCGCCCGAGCCGGCGGTGGTGATCCACCAGCGCGCGCTCCAGGAAAGCTTTGCCGAACCGGAGCAAGCACCCGAAGCCGAGCCGCCCCCGGCCGTGCTCAACCTGCCGCGCCGCCGCGGCGAGGTGAAGACCGGCAAGGCCAAGGCCGCCTTCACCCTCCGCCTCGATCCCGAGCGTCACCTGAGATTGCGCTTCGCATCCGCGCTGACCCGCCATTCGGCGCAGCAGCTCGTCACAGGCGCGCTTGACGAATACTTCAAATCGCTACCCGAACTCGATGCCCTGGCGGAATGCGTGCCGGCCGAGACGGGTACGCGCAGCCGTTGAACCGGAGTGGGCACAATGAACAGCAAGACCTTGAAATTCGCGGTTTCCGCCCTCGCCATCGGCTCTACGATGGTGGCCTGCAGCCCGTCCGCGACCGCGTACGGCCCAAAAACGGCATCCTTGCCCGCCGCCGAGGCGCGCGCTGAGAGCGACGCGGCTTCGGCTTACGACAAGGCCCAGTCGGCGGCAAAGGCCAGCGACATGGTGGCGGCGCTCGGCCATGCGGAACGCGCGGTGGAGCTTTCGCCGCGCGACATCGGCTATCGCATGCTGCTTGCCGATCTGTACCTCAAGAACGGCCGCTTCGCTTCCGCCGAGACCACCTTCGAGGACGTGCTCGCTCTCGACGGGGGCAATGTCCGCGCCGGCCTCAGCATCGCGCTGACCCGGATCGCGCTCGGCCGCACCGGCGGTGCGATCGGCCAGCTCGACGAGATGGGGGGCGCCCCGCCGGCCGACCTCGGCCTTGCCTACGCCCTTGCCGGCGAACATGGCCGCGCCCTCCAAATCCTTGAGCCGGCCGCCCGCGCTCCGGGCGCGGCCCCCCGCGTCCGCCAGAACCTCGCCCTTGTTTACGCTTTGTCAGGGGATTGGGCCAAGGCCAAGACGGTCGCCGCGCAGGACATCGCGCCCGACCAGCTTGCCGCCCGCATGGAGCAGTGGGCCCGCATGGCGCAGCCCCACGAAAGCTGGGATCAGGTCGCCGCTCTGCTTGGCGTCACACCCGGAGCCGACGAGGGCCAGCCGGCACGCCTTGCGCTTGCACCGCGCGCGGATGACGGCACGGCTTTTGCCGCGGCCGAACCAGCTCAGCAGCCCACCGCGCCGCAGCCCACCGCTTTGGCCCTCGGCGGCCCGGCACCCGAAGCAGCGCCCGAAGCGGTCGTCGAGGCCGCGCCGGAAGCTAAGGCCTGGGTCTCTGCCGATGCAAGTGTCGATACTGTTCCCGAGCCTGCTCAGGCCGAAGAAGAAACCCGCCCGGTCTACGCCGCGGCAGTGGAAAGCCTGGTGACGCCGCAGGCCGGCATCGTCCCGGCTTCCGCGCCCAAGTTCCACCCTGCTCCAGCCTTCGAGCGCGCCGCGCCCAAGGCCAAACCCGCGGTAAGAACAGCCTTGGCAACACCTGGCGCAGGCCGTTTCGTGGTCCAGCTCGGCGCCTTCGGCTCGGCCGCCGGCGTGGAGCGGGCCTGGGCGTCCGCTTACAAGCGCTACGGCTTCTCGGCCCACACCCCGCTCTCGACCACCGTCAAGCTCGGCGGGGGCACCTTCCACCGCCTCTCCGTTGCCGGCTTCCAGTCTCGCGGCGACGCCACTTCGGCCTGCCAGAAGGTCAAGGCCAAAGGCGGCGTCTGCTTCGTCCGCGCCGTCGCCGGCGACGCGCCGGTGCGCTGGGCCTCGCGCTACACCGGCCGCAACGCCCGGGGTTGATCCACGGCGGCAAAGGGCAGGATTCCAAGCACTCCCTTGCCAGCGCCGCCGCCCGCCCCGTAACAGGGGCGGGTGGTCACCCGCATCTCCCCGCTTTCCGTTCTGCAGGACGAGCAGAAGCACGCTTCCTCGCCGATGGACCACGCCGCGCTCTCGGCTTCGGCGGGAACCGGCAAGACCCATGTCCTCACCGCCCGCGTGCTGCGCCTGCTGCTCTCCGGAGTCGATCCCGCCTCGATCCTGTGCCTGACCTTCACCAAGGCAGGCTCGGCGGAAATGGCCGACCGGATCCATGCCCGGCTCGCCCATTGGGTGCGGCTCAAGGACCAGGCGCTCGGCAAGGAACTCTTCGCCCTTGGCGAAGACCATGACGACGCAGCCATTGCCCGTGCGCGCACCCTGTTCGCCCGGGTTCTCGACGCGCCCGGCGGGGGGCTTCGAATCCAGACCATTCACGCCTTCGCGCAAAGCCTGCTTGCCGCCTTTCCCGCCGAAGCGGGTCTGACCCCCGGCTTCCGGCCGCTGGAGGGCCGCGAGGAGCAGCTTCTCGCCCGCCAGACCCTTGCCGAGCTTCTGGTCCGCGCCGAGGCGGACGGGCACGGCGGCGTGATCCGCGACATGCAGGCGCTCAGTCACCGGCTCGGCGAAGGCGGCGCCGAAGGCTTCCTCAAGGCCTGCGGTCGCGCGCCGGCGGCGATGGAACAATTGGGCGCGCCCGAGCTGATCGAAGACCGCCTGCGCCGCGCCTTCGATCTCCCGCCAGGCGACATCGACGAAGCGATCTCCGGCCAGTGCTGCGACGACGTGTTCGACATGGAGACGTTGCGCCGGATCGCCGCCGCCAACCGCGGCTGGGGCAGCGCAACCGGCCTGTCCTGCTGCGACGTCATCGCCGCCTGGCAGGTGATGGCGCCCGGCGAACGTGCCGCTGCTTTGTCCGACATCGGCGATCTGGTGCTCACCAAGTCTGGCGAGCCCCGCAAGGTTAGCGCCGGGCTGCTCAAGGCCGATCCGGATTATGCGGAGCATGCCGCCAAGCTCGTGGAATGCTGCTCGCGCCTCCTCAAGATGCGCAAAACCGCCGATTTCGTAGCCTGCCTCGCGGCGGGGCTGCGCGCCGGCCAGGCATTCGCCGCCGCCTACGATTCCGCCAAGCGGGCGCAGGGCGTGGTCGATTTCGACGATCTCATTCGCCGTGCCGAGGAATTGCTGCTCACCCCCGGCATGGGAGAATGGGTGCGCTTCAAGCTCGATCAAACCACCGACCACATCCTGGTCGACGAAGCGCAGGACACCAACGGGCGTCAATGGAACATCGTACGCGCGCTTGCGTCGGAATATTTTGCGGGGGAGGGGGCGCCGCACCGCCGACGCACCGTGTTCACCGTCGGCGACTACAAGCAGGCGATCTTCGGCTTTCAGGGCACCGATCCGCAGTCGTTCGAAGTCGCCCGCGCCTGGTTCGCGCGTGAGGCGGCGGGCGTCGAGCGGCCGTTCCTCGATCTGTCCATGGACCGAAGCTTCCGATCCTCCCCGGAAATCCTGACTCTGGTCGATCGGGTCATCGCCGACCTTGGCCACGAAGCGCTAGGTCTCCCCCGCGAGCCGAACCCGCACATCGCCCACCACGCCAAACGCTCGGGCTCCGTCACCCTGTGGAAACCCTATGTGGACGACGCCGATCCCGCGGGTGACGAGGAAGCGGGGGAGGAGGGCTGGGTGTCCGACACCGTGCGCCTCTACGCCGGCAAGGTCGCGCGCCAGGTGAAACGCTGGCTCGACAATCCTTTCCTGCTTGAGGGAAAAAACCGCCCGATTCGGCCGGAGGACATTTTGATCCTGGTCCGCCGCCGCGGCGATCTCGCCTCGCTGCTGGTGGCGCGGCTTCACGCCGAGGGCGTGCCGGTGGCCGGTGTCGACCGGCTTCTGCTCACCGCGCCGCTGGCGGTGCAGGACCTGCTCGCCGCGGCGCGCTTCGCCGTTCAGCCGCTCGACGATTTGAACCTCGCCTCGCTGCTCGTGTCGCCGCTGTTCGGC
>DASWMM010000449.1:0-5331 GCA_036399755.1 Allosphingosinicella sp. | reverse complement strand
ACCGCGCTGCAATCGAGGCCCGCCTCGATCTCGTCGCCGCCTTTGAACGCGACTCCGGCACCCGCGACATGCTGCGCAAGCAGTTGAAGGCGCTCCCCGACATCGGCCGCGCGCTCGGCCGGCTGGTGGCGGGCCGCGGCTGCCCGCGCGATCTCGGCCAGCTCCGCGACGGCCTGAACGAAGCACGGCGCCTCCACGCGCGCCTCGCCGCGCTGCCCGACCGGCCTGGCTTGCTCGACCAGCTTCTTCCCAGCCTCACCGGCCACGGCGAACTCACCGACCTGCTCTCCCGCGCCCTGGTCCCCTCGCCCCCGATCGATGCCGCAGGAGGCGGCTATATCGCCGAGGGCTACGACGCCGCCCTCGACGACCTGCGCGCGATGAGCGGCGAAGGCCGCCGGGCGATCGCCGGCCTAGAGGCGCGCTACCGCACCCAGACCGGCATCGCCGCCCTCAAGATCCGCCACAACGGCGTGCTCGGCTACCATATCGAAGTGCCCGCCAAGCACGCCGACCAGCTGATGAGCGCGGAGAGCGGCTTCACCCACCGCCAGACCCTCGCCGGCGTGGTCCGCTTCAACGCGCCGGACCTTCACGATCAGGCGACCCGCGTCGGCACCTCGCACGGCCATTCCCTCGCCGCCGAGGCCGCGCATTTGGAGGAGCTGGTCGAAGCCGCACTCGCCCGTGCCGAGCCGATCGCCGCCGCCGCCGACGCCCTCGCCCGCCTCGATGTCGCCGCCGGCCTCGCCGAGCGCGCCGCCGAAAGCGGCTGGACGCGGCCGCTGTTCGTGGAGCACAACTGCTTCGACGTGAAAGGCGGCCGCCACCCAGTGGTCGAGGATGCGGTACGCGCCTCGGGCGGGCGTTTCGTGGCGAACGACTGCGAACTTTCGGACCATTCGCGCCTGTGGCTGGTCACCGGCCCCAATATGGGCGGCAAATCCACTTTCCTTCGCCAGAACGCGCTGATCGCCGTCCTCGCCCAGGCCGGCGCCTTCGTGCCCGCCACCGATGCGACGCTGGGACTCGTGGACCGCCTGTTCAGCCGAGTCGGCGCTTCCGACAACCTCGCCCGCGGCCGTTCCACCTTCATGGTCGAAATGGTCGAAACCGCCGCGATCCTCGCCCAGGCCACCGACCGCAGCTTCGTGATCCTCGACGAAGTCGGACGCGGCACCTCGACCTATGACGGCCTCGCCATCGCCTGGGCGGTGGTGGAGGCGGTGCACGATCGCAACCGCTGCCGCTGCCTGTTCGCAACCCATTATCACGAGCTGACCCGCCTCGCCGAGCGGCTCGATGCCTTGTCCCTCCACCACGTCCGGGCGCGCGAGTGGAAGGGCGAACTCGTTCTCCTCCACGAACTCGCCCGCGGCCCGGCGGACCGGAGCTACGGCCTCGCCGTCGCCAAGCTCGCCGGGCTCCCCGCTCCGGTGCTTGCTCGTGCCAAATCGGTCCTTGCCAAGCTGGAAGAAGGCCGCGCCGCCACCGGCGGCATCGCCGCTGGCCTCGACGACCTCCCCCTCTTCGCCGCCGCCGCCGCGCAGGCCGAGGAGGAGGAAGCCGACGCGCTTCACGCCGCCATCGCGGAAGTCGATGCCGACGCGCTCAGCCCCCGTGAAGCACTTGAGCTGGTCTACCGCCTGAAGCGGATCGCCGCGGACGCCGGTTGATGCGGGAGCGCTACGCCGCCGTCGCCAACCGCCGCGCCGTGATCGACCGGCGCGCGCTCGCCGACGAGATCGCCGCGCTTTCGGGCAACGACCAGGCGGCCCGCGCCGGGGCGGTGAAGCTGCTCAAGCAAGCGCTCGCCGACGGACGCGCCGAGATCGCGCGGCGGCTGGAGGAACGCCCCTGGCAAGGCTCGGAAACCGCCTCCTCTTATTCCTTTCTCACCGATCAGATCCTGCGCCTGGCCTTCGATTTCGCCGCCCGCCTCCACCCGCTCGGCAATCCGACCGACGGCGAGCGGCTGCTGTTGATGGCGGTCGGCGGCTATGGGCGCGGCGAGATGGCGCTCCATTCGGACGTCGACATCGCCTTCGTCACGCCATGGAAAATCACGCCCTGGGCCGAGCAGGTGGTGGAGGCGATGCTCTATGTCCTTTGGGATCTCGGCCTCAAGGTCGGCCATTCCACCCGCTCGCTCAGCGAAACCATGAAGGAGGCCGCGAACGATTACACGGTCCGCACCGCCCTTCTCGAAGCCCGCTTCCTTTGGGGCGACGAAGCTCTGTTCGACGAAGCCGAAGCCCGCTTCCGCAAGGAAGTTGTCGAGGGCACGGCGCGCGACTTCGTTGTCGAGAAACTGGAAGAACGCAACGCCCGTCACCGCCGCATGGGCGACAGCCGCTACGTCGTCGAGCCCAACGTCAAGGAAGGCAAAGGCGGCCTTCGCGATCTCCACACCCTCTTTTGGATCGGCAAATATGTCTACCGCGTCGGCAGCGTGTCCGAGCTGGTCGATGTCGGCCTTCTATCCCCCGCCGAGCTTCGCCAGTTCCAGCGCGCCGAGCGCTTTTTGTGGGCAGTGCGCTGCCACCTCCACATCGTCGCCGGCCGGGCCGAGGAGCGGCTGACCTTCGACTATCAGCGCGAGATCGCGGCGCGGATGCACTATGCCGACCGGCCGGGGAAATCGCCGGTCGAGCGTTTCATGCGCCACTATTTCCTGCACGCCAAAACCGTCGGTGACCTGACCGGCGTGTTCCTCAGCCACCTCGACGACAAGTTCGCAAGAAAGGGCAGCCGCTTCGGCCTGCCGACGATCCGCCGCCGGCCCCGCAAGCTCGAAGGCTTCGTGCTCGACCGCGGCCGCCTTGCCCTGCCAAGCGAGGATTTCTTCCGCGAGGAGCCGCTGCGCCTGCTGCTTCTGTTCGCGCTTGCCGACCGCTACGAACTTGAGATCCACCCGCTGGCGATGCGGGCCGCGACGCGCGACGCAAAGCTTGTCGATGCCGATCTGCGCGCCGACCCGCGCGCCAACTCCCTATTCCTCGATGTCCTCGCCAGCCCGCGCGATCCTGAAACGGTGCTGCGCTGGATGAACGAGGCCGGCATCTTCGGCCGCTTCGTTCCGGAATTCGGCCGCGTCGTCGCGCAGATGCAGTTCGACATGTACCACCACTACACCGTCGACGAGCACACCATCCGCGCCATCGGCCTGCTTGCCCGGATCGAGAAAGGCGAGCTCAAGGAGGATCACCCGCTCTCCACCCGCATCTTCGGCAACATCGCGTCGCGCCGGGTGCTCTATTGCGCGGTGCTGATGCACGACATCGCCAAGGGCCGGGGCGGCGACCACAGCCTGCTTGGCGAGGAGGTGGCGCGAAGCCTGTGCCCGCGCTTCGGCCTTTCCCCGGCCGAGACCGACACCGTCGCCTGGCTGGTACGCTGGCACCTCCTGATGTCCGCCACCGCCTTCAAGCGCGACTTGTCGGACCCCAAGACCATTGGCGATTTCGTCGGCAATGTCGCCAGCCTCGAGCGGCTCAGGCTGCTGCTCCTCCTCACCGTGGTCGACATCCGCGCGGTCGGCCCCGGCGTCTGGAACAGCTGGAAGCGTCAGTTGCTGCGCGACCTGTTCGAAAGCGCCGAGGAGGTGCTTCGTCTCGGCCACAAGCAAAAGGGCCGCGGCGACCGCATCGCCGCGGTTCAGGACATGCTTGGCCAGCGGCTCGGCTGGGACGAGAGCCGCTTCGCCCGCTTCACCTGGCGCCTTCCCGAAAGCTACTGGCTCGCCGAGCCGCCCGAGGTGATCGAGCGCAACGCCCGGTTGATGGACCAGGCCGACCGCTCCCCCGGCGCCCCGCCCGTTGAGATCTCCGTTCAGGCGGAGCGCGGCGCTACCCTGGTCAGCGCCTATGCCAAGGACCAGCCGGGCCTGTTCTGGCGGCTGGCCGGTGCCATAAGCTTGGCGGGCGGCAACATCATCGACGCGCGGATCCACACCATCAACGACGGCATGGCGATCGACAATTTCCTGGTTCAAGATGGCGCCGGCGTGCCTTTCGCCGACGAGCACCAGCTCGCCCGCCTGGAAGAAGCGGTCCTTGCCGCCGCCAACGGCGCGGAACCGGCAATGGCGCGCCTCGAAGCCAAGGCGTTGCCGCTGACCCGCGCCGAGGCCTTCGACATCCACCCGGCGGTGTTCATCGATAACAACGCGTCGAGCCGATACACGGTGGTGGAGATCAACGCCCGCGATCGGGCCGCTCTGCTCAGCGGCCTCGCCCGCGCCCTTTACCAATCCAAGGTGGCCGTACACTCCGCCCACATCGCTACTTATGGTGAGCGGGCCGTGGACGTCTTCTACCTCACGGATTTGGCGGGCGAGAAGATCCTCGCCTCCGCCCGCCTCAAGGCGCTGCGCAATCGCTTGCTGCTCGCCGCGGAGAGCACGGCCGACCTCGCCGCGGCCTAGATCCGGAAGCTGGACAGGATTGGGCAGGGACCGCTCACGCCCTCGCCGCAGGCTTTGGCGAGCCGCTGCAGCGCGTCGCGGGCGCGCACCAGTTCCTCGATCTTCGTATCGAGTGCCTCGATCCGGCCCTGCGCGAGCGCCCGTGCCCGGCTCCGGTCGGCGCCGGCATCGAGATCGAGCAGTTCCTTGATCTCAAGGAGCGTGAACCCGGCCGTTTGCGCCCGCCGGATGAAACGCAGCCGCCGCAGATCCTCGCTGCCGTAGCGCCGAATGCCGCCCGAACGCGTTGGCTGCTCCAGCAGGGCCTTGCGCTGGTAGAAACGGATCGTTTCCACGCCCACTTCCCCAGCCGCCGCGAGGGTGCCGATGGTGAAGCTGGAAGGCTCTTGACTCTGTACCATGGTACAGACCCTATATGGGTGCCGACTGGATCACAAGGAGCGTGCAATGTCGGACAATATCAACGCATCGGGCGCCGGGAGAGCGGCGGTGCTTCACCGGATGGTGATGCCGGGCCACACCTGCCCTTACGGCCTCAAGGCCAGGGACCTGCTCAGGCGATCTGGCTACGCGGTCGAGGATCACCACCTCACCTCGCGGGAGGAGACCGATGCCTTCAAGGCGGAGCATGGCGTTGGGACCACGCCGCAGATTTTCGTCGGCGGCCGCAGGATCGGCGGCTATGACGATCTTCGGCGCTTCCTCGGCAAGCGCGTCGCCGACCCCAAGGCGACGAGCTACACGCCGGTGATTGCGTTGTTCGGGATGACGGCGCTGATGGCGGCTGCGGCCAGCTATGCGGTGGGCGGCGATGCCCTTTCGCTGCGCGCCCTTGAATGGTTCATCGGCTTTTCGATGGTGGTCCTCGCCCTGCTCAAGATTCAGAACGTCGAGAGCTTCGCTAC
>DASWMM010000448.1:0-3888 GCA_036399755.1 Allosphingosinicella sp. | reverse complement strand
TGGAATATGGCTGCGGCGATTGCTCCTACGTCGCGCGCCTCGCCAAGCAGGGCGGCCGGGTGACCGCCATCGACATTTCCGACGAGGCGGTGGAAACGGCCCGCAAGATCGCCGCGGAAGAAGGCATCGACGCCCGCTTCGCGGTGATGAACGCCGAGGAGCTGACCTTTCCGGACGAGAGCTTCGACCTGGTGATCGGCCGCGCGATCCTCCACCATCTCGATCTCGAGAAGGCCTATGCCTCGATCGCCCGCGTGCTCCGCCCCGGCGGCACCGCGATCTTCCTGGAGCCGATGGCGCACAACCCGCTGATCGAGCTCTACCGCCGCTTCACCCCGCACCTGCGGACGGAGGACGAGCATCCGTTGCTGGTGAAGGACTTCGACATGGCGCGCCGCCATTTCGGCACGCTGGAGCTGGAATATTTCACCCTGCTGTCGATGGGCGCGCTGGCGTTTTCCAAGGCGCCCAAGCTGTTCAAGCCGGCGCTGAAGGCGCTGGATGCGGCCGACGCGAGGCTGTTCAAGGCGCTGCCGGCGATTGGGCGCTTCGCCTGGACGGCCAAGATGGTAATGCGCAAGCCCGTGAAGGGCTGAGCTGGCGCAAGCACACCACCCGTACCTGCATCTTCAATTCGCCCCAGCGAAGGCGGGGGCCATGTGGCCCAGGCGTGCTTGCGGATGACTTGTCAGGGCTGCCTATCCTTACGGCGGCTGACCACGCCCAGACCACCGAACAAGACGCCGATGATGATCCACACCACCCAATCATCGCCCCGAAGAAGCTTGAAAACGCCTAGCGCGAGAAAAATCACGCCGATGAGCGGAAAACCGTTCTTCTGGAGCTGATTCATTCGCTTGTGACCTTCGTCCTTACCCACCGGTGGGATGATGCCGCTTCGAGCCCCCGAAGGTCAAATCAAACGCCTGCGCGCCGCGGGATATGCACGACGGAGCCAAGGCCGCCGGGCCTCCGCAACGTGTGGAGAGCGGACAGGATGCCCGCCCTATAGCGCTGTGGTGAGGAAGCGCGTGAACGGCGACTCAGTGTAGTCCGCGAACGGGCCGCAGGCGGTGAAACCATGCCTCTCGTATAACCTCAGGGCAGGGCGGAACGGATCGGTGGAGCCCGTCTCGAGACTGAGCCTTTGATAGCCCCTGCAGCGCGCCTCCGCGAGAATATGCCGGAGCATCGCGGTCCCGGCTCCACAGCCAAGCGCATCGGGCGCCGTGCGCATCGATTTCACCTCGCCGTGGCGCTCATCCAATTGTTTAACCGCGCCGACGGCGAAGAGGCGGTGAGGGCCGCGAAGCGACCAGAATGTGATCGCAGGATCCCGGAGCCCGTCGAGAGGCAGAACGTGGCACGCATCGGCAGGCGACTGCAACCGCATCTGGGCGAAGTGAAAAGCGAGAAGTTGCTGCACGTCCGCGCGCTCGAAGTCGTTTGCGCTGAAGGTCCATTCTACAGCCGTCCCGCTCGCATCGAAGACATGCTGCGCGTCGCCGCTGGCCGCCGTAAAAACGTTTTCCATGACACCCGTTTTGCTTCGCGCTCACCTTTAGGCAAGGTGAGTTATCAACCTCGGTTTCTGGCAGCAGCCCGCCTCCTGCCCGCCGGACGCGAATGTCCGCTATGGGTGGAAAGCGGACATCAGATGGTTACGGTGGCTGCATGAGCAAGCCGCAGATTTTTACCGCCTTTGATGCTGCCTCGCTTGCAGAAGCGTTCCCGGCGACCCTGCGCGGTGAGGCGATTCAGGCGGCAGAGAGGGTCCTGCGGCACCTTCACGAACGGCAATGGTCTGACTTTTTCCAAGTGACAGTCGGCGTTGAAACCGTTTCGATTCCCTACCGGTTGCACTTCTCGTCAGATCTTCCGAGCGACGGCGAAACAGGCATAATCTACCTCATGGAAAAATGCCTGGAGGCGCGGAGCAACGACGGCTTTCAGCGCCAGCGCGCCGTTCAGCAGCTTCTAAGGGACGTCCAGCCTTGGTCCGCGCCATTCATCATGGCCGTGATCGGTGAATACCTGATCGAGATACTGCGTGACATAAACGATGCCCTGACGCCTCAGGCATCTGCCGCCTTAGCCGATTTCATCTGCGCCAATCCGAGCTACTGGCACCTTACCCGTCAGCGCGTGGTCAGCTACTGGGACGTCTACTATCGAGCGCAATTCGGGCGAAGCGAATATATCGGGTTCAAGCTGCTCGGCACGCTTGCGGAGGCGGTCCGCTCGCGGCGCTGAAGCCGGCCTCAGGATCCGTCGTCGGCCCAAACCAGTCCAGCCGCCGCTTCGTCCGGTTGGCATCGTTCAATACCGAAGACGTGGAGACGCGCCTCTGTCAGTTGTTGTATTGGCTGAGGTCGGTCATCGGCTTCGACTGGTCTTCGGGCCGGTACGCCACGCGCCGGGACTCGGCTTCGCGCTTGCGTTGCTTTTCGTTCGCGATGAACTCGGCCTGGGATGCGTCGATCTCCTTGAACAAGGCGCCCATCGACGCGGCTGCCGTCTCGCTGTCCACACGCAAGCGCAGCTTCCTGTCGAACGGCCGCTTCTCGAACTTGGCGTCCACCGCTTCGACGACGAGCTGCTGGACCTGGCGTTTGAGGAGGCCGCGGATGTTCTCGTTGCGCCATTTCTCGTCCGGAGCCGTGCCGTCGGCATAGCTGACCCTGACATTGCTTGCGGTGTCGCCCTTGGGTGTGACCTGCGCGAAGATCGTGCCGAGATCGTCGCCTTCGTGGCTGAATCGCCAGCGTACGAAACCCTGCTCCGGCACCGTGGAGAAGTCGACCTCGACCGCCTGCATGCCGATGGGAAGCGGAGAAAGGCCGACGGGCGTGCCGATCGACGACAGGGTGTCGATCGCGTCGGACGCCGGAACCGGATAATCCTCGCCGCCGCAGCCGGCGAGCAGCAGGGCCGAAGCCCCCAACAGGATGAAGCGCATGGTTTTTCCCCCTCAATAGTCGGTTGGCGCCGCAACACCGCGGCTGTTTTCATTGGCTTGTTGGTAAAGGCCCAGCGCCATCTCCCCCGTGGCGCGGCCAAAATCCTGGATCTGCTCCGGATGCGCGGCGGCATGCCGGGCCAGCGCATCGACGATCGCCTGCTCATTCACCGGCCTGCGCTCGAGCTGCGCATCGACCTGCTCGCTCATTGCGAGCCGCGCCAGCTCGCGGACAAGGCTGGCCGAGGTCAGCTGGCGAAGCTCGGGCGTGGCGGGTTCTCCCGGCGTGTACTCGATCCGGACGCGCGTTCGCTTCGGGCCTTCGGCGCTGAGGCGGGCGGTGAACGCGGCGACGTTCTGGCCGCGAACCCGGAACTGCCAGTCGATCGCTCCGACCGACCGCCGAACCGCGACGTCGGGTGTATCGGCCGCGATTGCTGCGTGGGTGAGTGCGTCCGGCACGGACATCGCCGACAATTCGCTAAAGGCTTGCTCCAGCGGAACGTCATAGACCTCCCCGGCGGTCAGCGCGTCGCCGGCATACAGGCCGGCGAGCAGCATTCCCGATCCGCCTACCCCCAACAAACCCTTCATGCCGCACTCCGCCCCCGGAGCGATGGAACATAGATGCGACCGGTTAGGGAATCGTAAAACGAAGGCCGGTTATTGCGCCGCCGCAGCCGCCGGCTTGAGCCCGATCGGCTTTTTCTCGCGCGCCTTTGCGGACACCGTGTTGTCGAGGCCGATCTGCACGGCGACCAGCAGGTAGGCGAAGGGCTGAAAGGCGATGCCCACGAACAGCGAGCCGATCAGGTAGACGATGTGGGCATGCTGGAGCGCGGTGGCGAGGGGCGAAATCCAGGCGTCCGCACCGTCCGCTTTTTTGAAACGACGGCGCAGGATTTCCATTCGAACGAGGCCGCCGACGT
>DASWMM010000447.1:0-1820 GCA_036399755.1 Allosphingosinicella sp. | reverse complement strand
GCGTGACATCGGCGATCACCACCAGCCAGTCGCTTGGCGGCACCTCGACGATGCGGGTGACCTATACGGGCGAGAGCGCCGCCCTTGCCGCGGCGCTCGAGGCGCAAGGGTGGAGCGTCTCGGGCTCCGGCACGTCCCTGCGCATCTCGCGAAACTGACATGGCGCAGATCGCGTTGCCGCTCGACTGGCCGGTGGCGGACCGCGACGAGGATTTCCTGCTCTCGCCGGCCAACAATCACGTCTTCGATCACCTGACGCGATGGACGACCTGGCCGGTGATGGCGAGTCTGGTTACCGGGCCGCGCAAGTCGGGACGGAGCCTGCTCGGGCGCATTTTCGTGCGCAAGACCGGCGGGCGGCTGTTCGACGATGCCGAGCGGCACGAGGAGGAGGCGATCTTCCACGCCTGGAACGATGCCCAGGAGCGGCGGCGGCCGCTGCTGATCATCGCCGACGCGCCGCCGCCCGGTTGGCGGATCGGGCTTGCGGATCTACGTTCGCGGCTTGCGGCCACTCCGCAGCTCGTGATCGGGGCGCCCGACGACCGGCTGATCGGCGACCTGATCGTGAAGCTCCTGGCCGACCGTGGCATTTTCGCGGCGCCGGAAGTCGCCGAATATGTCGTTCCCCGGATCGAAAGAAGCTATCTCGCCGTTCAAATGGTCGTGGATGCCCTCGACAGAGCTCTTTTCTCGCACGGCCGGCGCTTGACCGTGCCGATGGCCAAGCGCGCATTGGGCGAAGCGGGGATTATTCGGCGCGCGCGGGGCCCGGAGTGAAGAACCGGCCGTCTTTCTCCGGCGTGGCGGCGAGCGCCGACCGGCCGCCGGCCGCGGCGCGCACCGTCAAGGACCTGTATTTCAACCGGGAGCTGTCCTGGCTCGCCTTCAACCGGCGGGTACTGGAGGAGGCGTCGAACCCGGCCCATCCGCTGCTGGAGCGGCTTCGCTTCCTGTCGATCTCCGGCAATAATCTCGACGAATTCTTCATGGTGCGGGTGGCGGGCCTTAAGGGCCAGCAATTGCTGGGCGTCGAGGAAGCGTCGGCCGACGGGATGACCCCGGGCCAGCAGCTCCAGGCGATCGCGGAGGCGAGCGAGGAGCTGGCCGACGCGCAGCAGGCGGTGTGGCGGGAGCTTCGCCATCTGCTCGGCGAGCAGGGGTTGAGCGTGATCCGCGCCAACGAGCTCGACCCGGAATGCGCCGCCTGGGTCGATACGCATTTCCGGGAGCAGATTTTCCCGATTCTCACCCCGCAGGCGATCGATCCAGCGCACCCGTTTCCGTTCATTCCGAACAAGGGCTTTTCGCTGATCTTCGACCTCAGGCGATTAAAGGATGGGGAGCCGATCCGCGAGCTGCTGATGGTGCCCGCCACCCTGCCGCGCTTTTTGCGGCTGCCGGGGAAGGAGGCGCGCTACATCGCCATCGAATCGCTGATCCGGCGGCATATCGGCACGATCTTCCCGGGCTACGAGCATCTCGGCGGCGGCGCGTTCCGGATCATCCGCGACAGCGACATCGAGGTGGAAGAGGAAGCCGAGGACCTTGTCCGCTACTTCCGGAGCGCGATCAAAAGGCGGCGGCGGGGGCGGGTAATCCGGCTCAAGTTCGAGGCGGACATGCCGGAGGACTTGCAGGCGCTGGTCCGCGAGGGCGTTGATGCCGGCGCCGCCCTTGTGTCGGCCTCGGCGGGGTTCCTCGGTGTCGCGGACCTCGGCACGCTGGTCGACGAAGACCGCGCCGACCTCAAATTTTCGCCTTACGATCCGCGCTTTCCCGAGCGGATTCGCGAGCATGGCGGCGATTGCTTCGCGGCG
>DASWMM010000446.1:0-2360 GCA_036399755.1 Allosphingosinicella sp. | reverse complement strand
GATGAAGCCGTAATTGCTGTACGACGCGCGGGCTCCCGGCGCGAATTCGGGGGCGCGGGCGCCGTAGAGGTCGACATAGTCATTGGTGCTGCGCAGCGCCGCCTTATGCTTGTCGAATTCGGGCCCGAAGATGTCACCCGTCCCGCCGCTGTGGCTGAGGAGGTGGGCGACCGTCACCTTCCCCGCGACGTCCTGGTTCGGATAGCCGGGGAGATAGCGCCCGATCGGCGCCTCGAGGTCGATCTTGCCCTGCTCGGCCAGCTGCATGATCGAGACCGCGGTGAACATCTTGCCCATCGATCCGAAGCGGAACTGCGTCTCGGGCGTGTTCGCCTTGCCCGCCGCCCGGTCCGCCGGGCCATAGGCCTTTTCGAGCAGCACGCGCCCATCCTTCGCCACCAGGACCGCGCCCGAGAAGCGGTCGTCCGCCGCCCGCTGCGCCGCGCGCGCCTCGACGGCCTCGACCAAAGCGGGCAGCGCCAGCCGCGCCTTGCGCACGACGCCGGGGGGGACCTCGTCCCCGTGCGCGCCGCCCATGAACTCGATCTTCGCGCCCTCGCTCGCCGCCGGCTTGAACCCCCAGAAGCCGTAGGAGTCGAAATTGGGGTCGAACACCCACATCTCCACCGCGTCGGGCGAGGCGGACTTGACCCCGCACACCGTCATGCCGCGAAGGAAGTTGCGAAGCTGCAGCCACTGCTCCGGCCCGTCGCGAAGCACGGGGCCGCGCTCTTCGACGAAGCGGACGAAGGCGGCATCGTCGGCGGTGTTGATGGCGTCAACCCAATCCTTCACCAGCCGCACCACCGCCGCCGTGGACGGAAGCTGCGATGCCTCCGTCTGGCTCGCCGTCCCGCAGACCTCCGGGGCCGGCGCCGCCGCCGCCGCGGTGGCGATCGAGGCGAAGACCAAAGCCGACATGATATGCGCAACCTTGTTCATAGCCGATCCTCACCCATGCCGCCGATCCTGTCGGAAGCTGGACCAGTGGCGGCTTGCGGGCAAGCGGTGACTCGCCGGAGCGCGACTTTCGTCGGTTGGCGCAGAGACGCGGCGCCCGGGGACTCACGGGGAGACACGCGACGATCGCGAAGCCGAAGTTTCCACGCGCCGCCGGCCGCTCTTGCTGCACTGCAACAAAAGGGGTTGAAACGCTCTTCCGCCTCCTCTATGTTGCACCGCAGCAAAGAACAGGAAGTGAGCATCATGGCCGACACCAAGACCGACACTGCGTCCACCGACGTGAAGAAGGCCGACGCGCCGGCGGCTGCCGCTCCGAAGGCCGAGGCCGCTCAGGCGGCGAAAGCCGATGCGGCGCCGGCCCCGAAGGGCGAGGCTGCCAAGGCCGACGCGCCGAAGGCCGAGGCTGCCAAGGCTGCGGCTCCCGCCAAGGCCACCGCTGCCAAGGCGAAGCCGGCCGCCAGGGCCGTCCGCGCCAAGGCTGCGGCCCGCAAGACCGCGGCGACCAAGGCTCCGGCCCGCAAGGCTGCTGCCGCCAAGGCCGCCAAGGCTCCGGCCCGCACCGCGGCTCCGGCCCGCAAGGCTGTCGCCGCCCAGGCCGCTGCCGCCAAGACCATCGTATCCAAGACCAGCAAGATCCAGATCGAAGGAACCCGCACCATGAAGAACGAAGCCAACCAGATCGCCGACCGCGTCCAGGCCGTCTTCGGCGACGCCAACGAGCGCGCCAAGACCCTCGTCGAGCGCAACAGCCGCCTCGCCGAAGAGCTGACCGAGCTCACCAAGGGCAATGTCGAGGCGATCGTCGCCTCCACCAAGCTCGCCGCCAAGGGCCTCGAGACGGTCGGCCAGGACGTCGCCGAATTCAGCCGCAAGAGCTTCGAGGACGCCTCGGCGGCCCTCAAGGGCTTCGCGGAAGTGAAGTCGCCGACCGACTTCTTCCGCCTGCAGAGCGATTTCGCCCGCAGCCAGTTCGACGCCTTCGTTTCCGAGAGCAGCAAGCTCTCCGAGACGGTGATCAAGCTGGCCGGCGACGTCGCCGAGCCGCTGACCAGCCGCTACTCGGTTGCCGCCGAGCGCGTGAAGGCCGCCGTCGCCGCGTAAGCGTCCGGCACCTGCCGACGAAATGAGGGCGGCACCCCGCGGGGTGCCGCCCTTTTTTCATGCTTTGGAGAATCGCGCCGCCGAATCGGCCGGAGCGGACCTCTCCAGAACCAACAAGGCAGCAAGAAAATGCTGCGCCGTATTACGGACTCGTATCGTTCCGCGCGCGTTCCATGTCGCGGAATTCTCCCGGATTCGCCAAGTATTGCAGCGTGTTGCCAAAATCGGCTCCTGTGTTAGATTTCGTTTCAGCGGCACTGGGTCGGAAGGACGCTTTGGGGGGAATCGAAATCGGT
>DASWMM010000445.1:0-3694 GCA_036399755.1 Allosphingosinicella sp. | reverse complement strand
CGAAGTTTCGGTAAGGGGGTCGGGCGAGGGTGCGTAGACACCGCCGGTGGAGGCGTAGACGAAGTTGCTTGCGCCGGCACGGCGGGCAAAATCGAGCAGCCCCAGTGCTTGCGCGGTGTTGACCTGGAAGATGTCGTCCGTGGTTTCCGGGAACTCGCGGAAGCGGCTGGACTGGGCGAGGTAGACTACCGCATCGATCTTTCGCGGGAGCTTGGACGGGTTGAGCGGGCGCGAAAGGTCGATGAGGTCGCGGGCGGCGGGTATCACGTCGTGGCCCCCCGCTTCGAGCATGCGAACCAGATGCGAGCCGAGCAGCCCACCGGCGCCGGTGACGAGAACGGTTTTCATGGCGCGGTCCTTCTGGAGGCAATCAGGCGGCGAAGCAAAGCCGGCGGAATAACGCCAATCGGAAAGGCGGCGAGGAGGACGGCGAACAGGATCGCCAGCTTGATCGCGGTCTGCATGGGATCGAGCGGGGCGCCGTCCGGAACCAGCGGCGCGGCGAGCGCTCCGGCAACGACCAGCAGGCCGAAGCCGAGACGGGCTTGGTTGAGCGGCAGCGGATGGACGCGCTGGCTGCCCGCGAGGAAGAAACCGGTGAGCAGGCAATAAGACACAAGGGTCGCCACTGCCGAGCCGTTGGCACCGAAGCGCGGGATGAGGAGGAGGTTGAGCGCGACGTTGGTCCCCGCGGCGAGCCAGGCGCCGAGCGCAATCAGGCCGGTGCGCTTTTCCAGCATTAGGCCAAGGTTGGTGATCTGGGTGGTTCCGGAGACGGCAACGGCAGCCGCGCCGATGACCATGATCGTCGCCGCCGGCCAATAAGCTTCGGGCGTGAGCAGCATCATGATCTCGTCGGCGAACAGGGCAAGGGCCAGCGCCATCAGCGCAAGCACAAAGAACCAGGCGTCGAAAATGGCGGCAAACAGCGCCCGGTAACGGGGCTCCTCCCGCGCCATGCGCATGGCGAGGGGGATCCAGGCCTGATGAAAGGCCGCGATGACGAGGGTGAGCACCGAGGCGAATTTGAAAGCGATGCTGAACAGGCCGACCTGGACCGCGTCGCTCAACTCGGCGAGCAGCCAACGGTCCATCGAGGCGAATATCCAATAAGCGGCGGCGGTGAAGATGAACGGGCTGCCGAAGCGAAGCATCATCGCCGAATAAGCTCGGTCGACGCGAGCGGTGAGATCGCGGCGGATCAGCCAAAGGCCGAGCGGCGCGGCGAGCAAGGCGGCGACGAGGTTGCCGACGAGCAGGCCGAGCACGCCCATGTCCCGTTCTAGCAGCAGCCACAGGCCGATCAGGAGGCCGAGCAGGTTCTTCACCATCGCGATGGCGCAGAACCGCCAGGGGGAGAATTGCAGGCGCGACGTGTCGAGCGAATATTGCGCCACCTGGTCGGGCAGCACGGTGAGCAGGCCAACCGCCACGAAGCTCCACGGCAGTTGGTACTCAGAGGCGAGGTGCGCCTGGCTGCCGTGAAGCACCAGGCCGAGCAGAGCCAGCATGACGCTGCCGGAGACGAGCAATTGAACAAGCCCGGTGGTAACCAGCACCGGCCGCCGCGCTTCCTCGATCTCGGCGTCGAAATAGAAACGCTGCACGGAATAGCTGACGCCCAGGCTGACGAGGATGCCCGCCAGCGCGGCGGAGACGGTGACGAGGGCCAAAAGGCCGAACTCGGCAACGCTCAGCCGATGCGAATACAGCGGAATGGCGGCGAACTGGAGGAGCTTGAACAGCAGGTCCGCGCCGCCATAGACCGCCACATCGCGGCCGAAGCGTTTCAGCACGGCGGCCGCGCTCCGTTCACCGTCCGGCCAGCCGCAAGGCGAGGGCAGCGATCAGCGCGGCGGCTTGCTCCGGCCCGGCATCGGTGAGGCCGTAGATGCCCTGGAGATCGCCGGCGGCGGTGCGCGCCACCTTTGCTTCGCCTTGGAGCACGGCGCGGAACGCGGCTTCCGCCTTCGGTCCGTGGGCGGCGGCACGCTCTTCCTTGACCGCGACGTAGAGGCGGTTCTCGATCTCCCCGGCCTCGTTGCTGAAACGCCAGATGCCGATCGCGAAGGGTTCGTCCGGAACGGCGGTGAGGCGAAGCGAGCGGTAGACCTGGACTCCGAACCAGCGTTCGCGCTTTTCCCAGTCGAACCAGCGCTTCTGGAAGCTGTAGTTGCGCAGCGGGTTGGCGGCGACAGGCACGGTGCCGTCAAGCTGCTCCACGGCGGCGTCGATCGTGCGGGCGACCTCCGCCTCGATTGCCTCGAGGTCCGGTGCCAGTCCGCCGGTGAAGCGGGCTGCCGTTGCGCCAAGCGACTCCAGCGCCGCCAAGCGCCGGTCTGCCGCGGCGGCCAGGGTGCTGTGGTCGAGGCCGAGGCGCTGGCGCACCGTCTTGAATAGCTTGTTGGTGTCGGCGGGCTGGCCGTCGATGTCGGCTTCTTCGGGGATCAGGAGCTGCCTGTCGCCGCAGACGATGCCCCATTTCGCACCGCCCTTTAGCCGGAGCACGTGCCCGGGCACCGCATAATATTCGTTCAACGGGTGGCGTTCGACGCGTCCGCGCCAAATGGTGAGCTTGCGGATCGCGCCGCCGCCGCGATGATCCCCGTACCAGCTATAGGCGCCCGGATAAGGCCGGCTGGCCGCGCGGACGAGGCGGCGCACCAGTTCGGCCGGCTGGGTCCAGTCGATCTCGCCGTCGCGCGGAATTCGTGGGTAGCAATAGCTCGCTTGCCCCTCGTCCTGCGGGGTGAGGACGGCGGTGCCGGTGCGGAACGCCTCTACCGACTGGAGAACAAGGCGTTTCCCCTTCCCCTCCAGTTCGCCGATCAGGTCGCTGATATAGGCGTCGGGGCCGATCTCGACCCGGTCCTGCAGGATCACCGGCCCGTTATCGAGCGCGCCCGGCGCCATCAGGTGGGCGCTGGTGCCGATGAAGGGCTCGCCGTTCAGGATTGCCCAATTGGCGCAGGCATTGCCGCGATATTTGGGCAGGTGGCCGCCATGGCAGTTGATGAAGCCGTGGCGGGCGGTGGCAATGATCCCGGCATCGATGGTGTGCAGCCACAGCATCGCGACGGCGAGATCGAGATCGTAAGCAGCGAGGCGCTCTGCCCATTCGGGCTTGTTGATCTGGTTGGTGGCGAAATAATCTATGCCGCGCGCCTGGGCGAGGGCCTGCATTTGCGCGGCGGTATCCTCGACCTCCGGAGTGGCGCCGCAGCTTATGATCACCGGCACGTGGATTTCGGGGTTGGCGAGCAGCCCTTCGAGCACATCCAGCCCGAGCCGCGCCCGGCCCAGAAACCCCACTGTGAACATCACCCGGCCTTCCGCGCCACGACTTCGTAGACGCCCTCGGCGCCATGATAGTCGCCGTTGTAGAAGGACCGGCCCGGCTGCGCACCCTCCACGGTGAAGGTGCCTTCGGGGACGATGGCGTCCACGGTGAAGCCGGCCCGCTCCAGTGTGTCGTGAAGCACTTGCGACGGCATGACAATCTGGCTGCCGGCTGTGTGCTTCCCCGAGGCGTAGTACGCCAGACTGTTCTCCAGCGCCGCGACCGCCATGGAGCGGGGATCGAAAGTCGCCGAGCCATTGTGGCCGGTGAGCAAATTGTGGAGATACCAGCCTAGCCCGTTGGTGCAGATGTAGAGCCGACCGCCGGGCCGAAGCAGGCGGTGGAACTCGGCGA
>DASWMM010000444.1:0-3243 GCA_036399755.1 Allosphingosinicella sp. | reverse complement strand
TCGTTATTCTCCGCCAACGGCAGATCGAGAAGCCGCACCGTCGTCGGCCCATGGACCAGGTCCGGCTGCCCCACCGGCCGGCCGGGTGCCGCCGCGGCCATCCCCGGTGCCGCCGCCGGAGCGCCGGCCAGGGCCAATGTCACCACCATCTTCTCCAGCGACCAGCGCGTCAGCCGCCAGCGTCCCGGATGCCCCGGCACCCGCGCATCGCTCCCCGGCCGCAAGCCGGCGAGTGCCCAGCCGTGATGCGCCTTGATCTGCCGCCGCGCCGCCCACGCCTCGGCAAGCCTTTGTTCGGCGGAGGCCTTGGCAACATCCGCCGACACCGCGGCCGGAAGCACCCGCCGCTCCGCCCGAAGCCCCGCCTCTCCGGTTGAAGCGCGCTGCAGCCCCGTTTGGAAATCGCGTGCCGGATCGTAGAACGCGACGCTTACCTCCGCCGCCACCGCGCTTGCCGCGCCGCGCTCCACTTCCATTCGCCCGCCGGCACCGGCCGGCCCGAAGGAGTCGCCACCCGCGGGCAACAGCACGGCGCCGCCGCCTCCCGAAAGGCGCAGCCGCGTCCCGTCGTCCGCCACCCGCATCGGCAAGACGTCGCCAAGCGCTTCGATCGCGCTGCGCACGCTGTCGCCGCTCGCCGCATAGCCGATCAGCGCCACGGACGCGTCCGCCGTCACCTCGCCCCCGCTCAGCGCCTCGGCAATGGCAAGCAGGCTCGCTTCCTCCTCCGCCACCAGCTCAAAGCTCAGCGACGGAATCCGGTTGCCGAAATCCGCTAACTGAAGATCCTCGAACACCGCATAGGCAATCCCGCGATAGGCCGGAGTCCCTCCCGCCCCTTCCGCGGCGGCGATCAGCGGGTCCGCCGCCTGATCCTCGCTCCCCCCATGCAGCCGAAACGCGCCAAGCTCGCTCTTGAAGTCGCCCGCGGCGCCGCGCAGCAGCTTGCCGTCCGCCCAGATCCGCCGCACCTCGCTTACTCGCCGCCCGGACAGCGCAACCGCGAAGCTCGCGCTGTAGCTGTAATTCACCGTCTTGGGCTGCCCCTTGCCGCCGCCCTTTTTCTCCTTTTGCTCCTTCAGGTCGGTGGACCAGATCACCGTTCCCGCCACCCGCATCGTTCCGAAGATCCTGGGGATCTGGCTGCCGTAGCTCGACGTCTGCACCGCCAGATCGCCAAGCCTCGGCCCGTGCCGCGCCTTTGGGGCGAACAGCCGGCCATCGATCTGCTGGCCGATAAACGCACCGATGGCGCCGCCCACCGGGCCGCCGATAATCGACCCCGCCGTGCTGAGGACCAAAGTCGCCATCAATCCTCTCCCCCATCGTAATCGCCGCTCGCCATCCGCCACGCGCTCACCATCGGCCACGGCAAGGGCAGCGGCCGCTCGACCACCAGCCGAAGCCGTGCATCGGCATGAACGAAGCCGCTCCCCGTCATCACCGCCAGATGATATTGCGAAGGCCCCGCGCGGCACACGACCAGGTCGCCAGCCCTCATCAGCGTCCCCACCACCGGCCGGCAGCCGAAGTCGCAAAGCCCTTCCTCCATCTCGGCCAGCAGCTCGCCCCGCATCTGGTAATCGCGCGGCAGCGCCTCGACCGGCGCCCCTACCGCCACCGCCGCCGTGCCGACGCAGTCCAGCCCATAAGCCGGATCGCGCCCCTGCGGCCGAAAGCGGGTTCCCACCAAACTTCGCGCCCGCGCCGCGATCGCCTCGCCCATCAGGCTCATGACGCACCTGGATAGCGCGTGAGGAGATCGATCCCCGGCAGATGCGGCTCCCCCCGAAAGTTCAGCTGGTTGCCGAACCGCCCCGCGCACGTCGAAAAACGCTTGTCGCACCCTTCCGAAATCTCGACGAGATCGCCCGCCTCGACGGCAAACGCCGGCGGCTCCCGCAGCCTGAGCCGCGCCCCGTCCGAGCTGAGGATCGCTCCCTCCAGGGCGCTATTCGCCCCGCTGATCCAGCGCAGCCGCCCATAGCCGTAGACATTCTCCCCCTCGGCGGCCCCCGCCACTCCCAGCACCGTCTCCTCCGCCACCTCCGTCACAGCCACGATCCGAACCCGCCCCGCCATGTCCACCTGGCACCGCCGGTCCCCCAGCGCGGCACGGCACTCGGGCGAAGTTTCCTCCACCGCCGGCCGTTCCAGCATCGCCGTCGGCCCAAGCAGCTCGGTCTCGAAGCCGCCGCCCTTCATTCGCACCTCGCCCAGCACCCCCCGCGCAATCGGCACCGTCTCCGCTTCCGGCTTCTCCCAGTCGGCCAGGAACAGCCGCACCGCCGCCCCATCCCAACGCCCGGCAAGCAGATCCTCGCCTGTAATCGCGCCGCTCGCCAGCGCCCCCGCAACGCTCAGCATGTTCGCCGAAAAGTCGTCCGAAAGCTCGATCGCCGAGGGCGCCATCCCCGGCGCGGCGCGATAGCGAAAGCCGCCCAGCACCATGTCCCGGTCGTGGCTGGTAAAGCCGATGGCGGCTCCGTCCCGCCGCTCCAGCCGCCAGCAGAAGGCCAGGCTGGTCAGCTCCCCCTCAAGGATCGCGCTCATGCCCCGTCCTCCCGCAACTCGATCAGCGGCACCGAAGCGATCTCCCCCGCCTCGAACGTTGCCCGGCTCACCGCCAGCCGGTCCTCGGCGAAGCGCACTGGCACGTCGAACCGGAACCCCGCCCGCACCTCCGAGCCCGCACCCGGCGCCGCCTCGAACAGCACCCGCCCGCCGGCGGCGAGCGTCCAGCCGCTCACCCGCTCCACCCCGTCCACCGACACCAGCACGCTGCCCGCCACCGGCCGGGTAATCCGCCGCTCCTGCCCGCCATAATGCTTCACCAGCGCGAAGTCGGTCCGCATCCCATCGCCCGTTCCGAGCAGCTGGTCCGCCGCCGCCGGAACCCCCGTCATCCCGTTCGAACTATGGTCGAACGGATCCTCGAACCGGAACCCCACCGCCGCCCCACGTCGTGCCCGGAAGAAGCCGATCAGCGCATGCAGATCCGCCTCCCCCCGCACGCCCGCCCCGACATCGAAGCGCAGCCGCGCATCCGCCCAGTCGCTGTTGCGCTGCTCCGCGCCGCCCGCCCCGGTCACCACCTGGGTCGAGAAAGCCGGCTCAACACTCGCCTCCCGCCCAAGGCTGATCGGAAAGCGCACGTCCTCGAATGCGTCCACCTCGCCCTCCCCTTCTCCAAAAAAGGTAAACCCGTCGCGCAGCACCTGCGGCAGCGCCCAGGCGAACACC
>DASWMM010000443.1:0-1783 GCA_036399755.1 Allosphingosinicella sp. | reverse complement strand
GAGGAAGGATTCGCGCGTCAGGATGCGCGAGGGCCGCAGGTCCTCATGCGCCATCTCCACGGCCCGGCGCCCTGTCTCGTATGCCATCTGCCCGCGCTCGCGATAGGGTGCGGGGATGGCGGCGTTGCCGGGCAGGCACATGCCCAGCGCCTCGGCGACCGCGTTCATCGTCGAGGCCGTGCCCATCGTGTTACAGTGGCCCGCGGACGGCGCCGAGTCCGCGGCGCGGCGGAGGAACTCCGCCTCGTCGATCTTGCCCGCGCCGAGCAGGCGGCGCGAGCGCCAGATGACGGTGCCGGAGCCGACCAGCTCGCCTTCGTGCCACCCGTCCAGCATCGGCCCGCCCGACAAGGTGATCGCCGGGATGTCGACGGTTGACGCGGCCATGATCCCGGCGGGCGTCGTCTTGTCGCAGCCGGTGGTGAGGACGACGGCGTCGATCGGATAGCCGTTCAATATCTCGACCAGCGTCATGTAGGAGAGGTTGCGGTCGAGGGCCGCGGTCGGGCGCCGGCAATTCTCGAAAATGGGATGGGTGGGAAACTCCATCGGAATGCCGCCCGCGTCGCGGATGCCGGCGCGCACCCGGTGCGCGAGCTCCAGGTGAATGCGGTTGCAGGGCGCGATGTCGGAGCCCGACTGGGCGATGCCGACGATGGGCTTGCCGCACCTCAATTCGTCCGGCGTGATGCCGTAGTTCATGAACCGCTCGAGGTAGAGCGCGGTCATGTCGCTCCGCCCCGGCGCGTCGAACCATTCGCGGGACCGGAAGGGGCGGGCGGGGGTGCGAGTCATCTTGGGAAGCTCCGTGATCTAATCCTCCCCTGCTTTCGCAGGGGAGGGGGACCGCCTGCAAGGCGGTGGAGGGGCGGCGCAGGCGAAGCCGGAGCCGATCTCCTCGCTGCGCTCGGCCCCTCCACCATGCTGCGCATGGTCCCCCTCCCCCGGAAACTCCGGGGGAGGATTTGTCGCCTCTACCCTTCCATCTCCTCCAGCTCCTTGCCCTTGGTCTCCTTGATGAACTTCTGCACCAGGAAGAAGCTGATCACCGCGCAGACCGCGTAGAAGCTGTAGCTGGCCGCAAGGCCGAGGCTCACCGCCATGATCGGGAAGCTCTGCGCGATGAGGTAGTTGGAGAACCACTGGAAGAAGCCGGCGACGGCGAGCGCCGACCCGCGGATCTGGTTCGGGAACATCTCGCCGAGCATGACCCACATGATCGGGCCCCAGCTCACGTTGAAGAAGATCACGTAGAGGTTGGCGGCGATCAGGGCGAGCGTGCCGAGGCCGGAGGAGAGCTGGAGATTGCCCTCGGCATCGAGCGTGCCGTTGCCGAAGACGTAGACCAAAGCGAACAGCGTCACCGCCATGCCCGCCGAGCCGATCAGCAGCAGCGGCTTGCGGCCGATCTTGTCGACGAGGCCGATGGTGATGAAGCAGGCCGCGATCGAGACGGCGCCCGAGACGATGTTGATCTGGAGCGACTGGTCCTCGGTGAAGCCGGCGAGCTGCCACAGGGTCGCGCCGTAATAGAAGATCACGTTGATGCCGACGAGCTGCTGGAACACGGCGAGCAGGATGCCGGCCCAGACGATCGGGCGGACGCCGCCGTTGGGGCCGATGAGGTCGCTGAGGCGCGGCCGGTGGTCCTGGCTGAAGCTGGCGCGGATTTCCTCGAGCTTCGCGTCGGCGACCTGGGCGCCGAACAGCGAGGTGAGGACGCTGTGCGCCTTTTCGTTGCGCCCCTTCGAGACGAGGTAGCGCGGGCTCTCCGGGATGAAGA
>DASWMM010000442.1:0-5270 GCA_036399755.1 Allosphingosinicella sp. | reverse complement strand
CGCTTCGGCAAAGGCCTGAGAGGCTTCGGCCCACGCGCCCTTGTCGGCCAGCGCGTCGCCGAGGCGCGTGCGGTTGGCGGCCGTGTCGGCGGTGTCGAGCGCTTCGCGGGCGGTGCGCAGATCGCGCTCCGGATCGAGCTTCTTCACCGCCGCGGCGGAGACGGCGCGCACTTCGCGGCGGCCGCGATAGTCGGGCAGGATTTCGAAGAAGGCATAAGCCAGGCAGCCGGGGATCGACAGGAAGATGATCGCGGTCAGCCACATCCCGTTGCGGCCGTTCCTGATACAGTGAACGGCGCAGAGGATCTGGATCAGGATTGAGAGGCCGATGATGGGCATCAGCCGGTGCCGTTCTCCTGGCGGGCGTCGCCCTCGCCCACCGTGCCGGCGGTGCCCATCGACGAATCGATCAGCCCGGCCCGCATCATCAGCCAGAAGAGAATGATGCCGGGGAAGGCGATCGCGGTGGTGAACAGGTAGAAGTTCACATAACCGAACCGTTCCACCATCGCGCCCGCCGTTGTGCCGGTCAGGAAGCGCCCGACCACCGAAGCCGCCGCGGAGATGAGGGCATATTGCGATGCGGTGAAGCGCAGGTCGCACAGCGCCGAGAAGTAGGCGACGACGGTGACGCCGCCGATGCCGCTGGCGACGTTCTCGAAGGTGATCGCGCCGGCCAGGCCCCAATTGGTGTGCCCGGCCTGGGCGAGCAGGGCGAAGGAGAAGTTCGACACCGCCATCAGGAACAGACTGATCAGCACCGAGCGCTTCATGCCGAGCTTGGAATACAGCACGCCGCCGATGAAGATGCCGATGAGGTACGCCCAGAAGCCGGCGCCGACGTCATAAATCGCGATTTCGTCATTGGAATAGCCGAGGTCGTCGAGCAGCAGGCGCAAGGTGAGCTGGCCGAGCGTGTCGCCGATCTTGTGGAGGAGGATGAAGAGCAAGACGAGGACAGCGCCGCGGCGCAGGAAGAACTCGGCGAACGGACCCCAGATCGAGCGGAAGCTCTCGGCGAAGCTGCGGCGCTCCTGCACTTCGCGGTGGCGCTTGGGCTCACCCATCACTAGGCCGGTGATCATCGCGGGAAGGGCAAAGGCGGCGCAGGCCATGTAGGCCACTTCCCAGCCGGCGCGCTGCGCGACTACCAGCGCGAGCGCGCCCGAGAGGACCGAGCCGAGCCGCCAGCCATATTGCGACATGCCGGCGCCGACGCCGAGCTGGCGCGGCTCGAGCAGCTCAATGCGGTAGGCGTCGATGACGATGTCGAAGGTCGATCCGGCGACGCCGACCAGGATGGCGGCATAGGCGGTGTAGAGCAGGCTTGCCGACGGATCGACGAGAGCGAGGTTGATCACCGCCCCGATCACGAACACGCCGGCGACGAGCAGCCACGACACGCGCTGGCCGAGGCGGCCGAGGATCGGGATCCGTACGCCGTCGACCACCCAGGCCCAGAGGAATTTGAGATTGTAGACCAGGAAGGCGAGGCTGAAGGCGGTGACGCTTTTCTTGTCGATGCCGTCCTGGGCGAGCCGGGTGGTCAAGGTCGCGCCAAGCATCGCGTAAGGAAAGCCCGACGACACCCCGACGAACAAGGCGGCCAGCGGCGCGCCCTCCGTGTAGGGGCGGATAGCTTCGGGCAGGTGGCTGCGCCATCCGGTGTGGGCGGTCTGCGGCGTGGCTTCTTTCATGCGCCCTTGTAACGCGTCCGCGCCTGCCTGCCAGACCCTGATTGAGGGTTGCGCGCGACGGGGCTCCGGCGCAGCATCGGGCCCGATGGACATGCCTTACAGCCTTCGCCCCACCCCAGGGCAGCGCGCGCTTGCCGCCACCGTGGCGCGCGGGGAAAGTACGGATGGGGAGCGGGTCACTTCGGTGGAGGCTGCCGTTTATACCAGCGAGGCGCGGTTCGCGGCTGAGCAGGCCGCGATCTTTGGAAAGGTGCCGCAGGTCATTGCGCCTTCGGCCTTGCTGCCGCGGGCGAATATGGCAGTGCCGCATGACGGGTTCGGCATGCCGCTGCTGCTGACCCGGGACAAGGAGGGCGCCGCGCACGTCTTCTTTAACGTCTGCCGGCATCGGGGCACGCGGCTGGTGGAGGGCGGCGAGATGCAGTGCGCGCCGCGGCTGGTCTGCCCGTATCATGCGTGGAGCTACCTGCTGAACGGCAGCCTTGCCGGGCTGCCGCGGCCGGACAGCTTTCCAGGGCTCAACAAGGGCGAGTACGGCCTGCGCGAACTTCCCAGCCGGGAGGCGGGCGGGTTGATCTGGTTTGCGCGGGGTGAGGCGGCGGATTTCGGAGGCGCGGAGGGGCTGGCGGCGGAGTTCGATGCGTTCGGCCTGTCCGGGCACCACCTCTATCGGCGGCGCACGCACACCGTGGCGGCGAACTGGAAGCTGATCATGGACGCGTTCCTGGAAAGCTACCACGTCCAGCGGCTGCACGCGCAGACGATCGGCAAGTTCTTCGCCGACGGAGTGACCGCCGCCGATACGCTGGGGCAGCACCAGCGTTCGGCGGTGGGGCGGACCGACCACCTCGCCGCCGTCGATCCCGACGATTGGGCGGCGCTGCGCGGGGCGATCACCTTCGCCTACCAGCTCTTTCCCGCGACCTTGCTGATCATGAGCCCGGACTATGTGAACCTGATGGTCCTGATGCCGCAGGCGGTGGGCCGCACGCTTGTAGAGAATTTCATGCTGATCCCGCAGCCTCCCGCCACGCCGGAGGAGGAAGCGCATTGGGAGAAGAGCTGGCGGCTGCTGGATGGCGGTGTGTTCGCATCGGAAGATTTCCGCGCGGCGGCGCTTGGTCAGGAGGGGCTGGGCTCGGGCGCGATCGAGACGCTGACGCTTGGCACGCTGGAAACCGGGATCCGCCATTTCCACGACCAGGTGGAGCGGGCTTTGGGCATAAGGGGCTAGCCTTGCGGCGCCGTGCCGGTTTTTAGGCAGATCGTTTCACGCGAAGGCGCGAAGGCGCGAAGAAGAAGGGCGCGAAGGAGATAGGATAAATGGGCCCTTGGCCCGATTAGGAAATCCGCCAGAAGCACCGCCTTTAAAGACCCGCAGCGGCCCTTCGCGCCTTCGCGCCTTCGCGTGAAACAAGAAGGCCTCCTCGTCCGCGCCGCTGCCAACGGACTAAAGCTCACTCCACCTGTTCGTAGATCTTCAGGCCAGGAGGAACGCGCTTCACCTTTTCGCCCTGCAGCGTTCGATCCAGCGCCTCCAAAGCGCTTTTCAGGATCTTGTCCGAATAAGGCTTGGCCAGGCAGCCGATGCCAAGGGTTTGCGCCTCCACCGGGCAGTTGCCGGTAACGAACAGCACCGGCACCTTGCGGGCCGCCGCGGCGCGGGCGACGTCCATGCCGTCGCCGTCGCCGTTCAGCGCGACATCGGTCAAGACGAGATCGACCTCCTCCTCGCCCAGGACGCGCACCGCCTCGGCGAGGTTGTCCACGGTGGCGACGACCTCGTAGCCGGCTTCACGAAGCGAATATTCGTTGTCGAATGCCACCAGCGGCTCATCCTCTACGATAAGGATTCGGCGGATGGCCCTTTCGCGTTTTCCAAACAACATCTAGACGCTTGCCCTTCCCGGCGGCACTCGGTTCTCCTGCGTAACGAGGCAGAGTCGTATCGGTGCCCGCCGCCGCAACCGTTTGGGCGCATATTTCAGCCCGTCCGGCTTCAACGCGAGGAGCGCATACCCTGGCCCGCAGTCCAACCCGTCCCCCCGGCCCTCCCAAAGGCCCCGGCGACCGTCCCTCCCGCAGCCCCCGCAAGCCGGGGGAGCGCGGCCCGAGCGGTCCACGCGGACCGCGCCCGTCTTCGGGCGACGAGCCGCGGGGGCGGCGCGACGCTGCGCCCGGCGAGCGGCGGACCTTGCGTGCCGATGCGCCGCGCGGGCGGAGTGCGGCTCCGCGCGATCGCGACGCGCCGAGGGGCGAGGCGCGCGGCGCACGTGGGGCTGGCCCGCGTGACAGAGCGGCCAGCGGCGGCGACGAGCGGCGCCCGCGCTATGAGAGAGATGCGCCTCGCGGCCGGGATGCCGCGCCTCGGGACCGCGTTGCGCCCAGGGGCGGCCCGCGCGGCGAGCGCACGGCCAACCCGCGCGCGCGCACCGCGCAGGGTGAGCGGCGGCCGAGCGATGACCGTCGTTCTTCGGCCGGCGGAGACCGGCGACCGCCGCGTGCTGCTCCCGAGGGCGAACGCCCCCAGCGGCCAGCGCGGCCCAGCGCCGCACGGGCGCCGACCAGGCCGCCTCGCGCCGAGACAGCCAAGCCCCCTCCCCGCGCCCGCCCAAGGCCTGAGCGGGAGGCTGAGCCGAGGCCCGCCGAAGCGGCGGAAGCGCCCGCTCCGCACGTCGCCACCAAGGAGCCGCAGCGCATCGCCAAGCTCCTCGCCCGCGCCGGCATCGCCTCGCGCCGCGAGATCGAGCGGATGATCGAGGACCGGCGGATCGCGCTCAACGGCGCGCCGGTGGAAACGCCGGCGACGTTGCTGACCTCGCTGGCCGGAGTTACCGTCGACGGAACGCCGGTGAAGGCACCGGCCGCCGCCCGGCTGTTCGCTTTCCACAAGCCGGCGGGCGTGCTCACCGCCGAGCGCGATTTCTCTGGGCGTCCGACGATCTACGACCGGCTGCCCAAAGATATGCCGCGGATGATCCCCGTCGGGCGCCTCGATTTCAATACGGAAGGGCTGCTGCTCCTCACCAATGACGGGGAGTTGAAGCGCCAGCTCGAACTCCCCTCCTCTCTCGTCGAGCGCACCTACCGCGCCCGGGCGTTCGGCGAGGTCAGCCAGGAGCAGCTCGAGGAACTGATCACCGGCGTGGAGATCGACGGCGTCCGCTACGGCCAGATCGACGCCAACCTGGAGCGGAGCACGGGCCGCAACCAGTGGATCGAGATGCGGCTTACCGAGGGCAAGAACCGGGAGGTCCGGCGGGTGCTGGAGCACCTTGGGTTGGAAGTGTCGCGGCTTATCCGCACGGCATATGGGCCGTTTTATCTGGGCGATATGCCGCCGGGATCGGTGCTGGAAATCCCGCAGCATCAGCTTGTGGAGTTTCGGAAGGGGCTGAAGTGACGCCCGCCGTCCAGTTCCTCCCCATCAAAGATGGGGAGGGGAACCATGCGAGGGTTCCCGCCAAAGTAGTACTTTGGCGGGTGCCCGGGAAGCATGGTGGAGGGGTAAATGGCGCGGCCCTCAGCGGTTCCGAAGAGAAGCTGGGGACTCGCGGCCAGTTACCCCTCCAC
>DASWMM010000441.1:0-6047 GCA_036399755.1 Allosphingosinicella sp. | reverse complement strand
TGTCCGCCGGCCAGTATCTGGCGAAGCGCTCCGGATCGTGCGGATAGCCGGCACCTGTGATGTAGTTGGTCAGCGCATCGACCCAGACATACATGACGTGATCCGGACTGCCGGGCACGGGCACGCCCCAGTCGAAGCTGGTGCGCGAGACGCTGAGATCGGATAGCCCGCCCTCGACGAAGCGCATCACCTCGTTGCGCCGCGCCTCCGGCCGGATGAAGCCGGGATTGTCCTCGTAGTGCCGGAGCAGCCGCTCGCCATAAGCCGAGAGCTTGAAGAACCAGCTCTCCTCCACCGTCCACTCGACCGCGGTGCCCTGCGGCGAAAGCTTCTCGCCGCTGTCCGCGACGACCAGTTCTTCCTCGTCGTAATAGGCTTCGTCGCGAACCGAGTACCAGCCTTCGTAACGGCCGAGGTAGATGTCGCCCCGATCCGCCATCGCCGTCCAGATCGCCTGGCTGGCCTGGTGGTGCGCCGCCTCGGTGGTGCGGATGAAGCGGTCGTGCGAGATCTGAAGACGCTCGTCCATTGCCCTGAAAAGCGACGACATTTCATCGGCAAGCTGCGCCGGTTCGATCCCCCGCTCCCGCGCCGCCTGCGCCATCTTCAGGCCGTGCTCGTCGGTCCCCGTCATGAAGAACACATCGCGCCCCATCATCCGCTGGAAACGGGCCACGACGTCCGACGTAATCGCCTCATAGGCATGCCCGACATGCGGCGGCCCATTAGGATAATTAATCGCCGTGGTAAGGTAGAATGGATCGCTCATCCCCCGCCCTTAGCGCGGGAAAACCAAGCGGGGTAGCGCACTTTCAGTTCCTCCCCATCGAAGATGGGGAGGGGAACCATGCGAAGCATGGTGGAGGGGTAAATGCCGAGACCTAAGAAGATACCCCTCCACCAGCCTACGGCTGGTTCCCCTCCCCACGAGCTCCGCTCGCAGGGAGGAACAGGAACTCCGCAGCCCCCAGTTCCTCCCCATCGCCAGATGGGGAGGGGAACCACCCGAAGGGTGGTGGAGGGGTAGCTGCCGTGGAGTCCGAGACAAAGCGCCGGATGCGCCGACGCCACCGCCGCTACCCCTCCACCATGCTGCGCATGGTTCCCCTCCCCAAGACAAGCTTGGGGAGGAACAGGCATTAAGCCGCCCGCCGCTCCGGCCCGGCCAGCGCCGCCAACATCCCGCAAAGCTCGAAAACCACGCTCTCCGGCTCCAAACTGAGCCCGCGCGCGCTGGACGCCAGCCCCTGCGCCCGCTCCCAAAGCCGCAGCGCCTGGCCCAAAGCCGCCCCACGCCGCTCACGCGCCGCCCGCGCGATAAAGCTCGGCACCCGCGCCAGGAACGCCTCGTAGCGCGGCTGCGCCGATTTCAGCGCAAGCGCCTGCGCCAGCGCCGAACGCTTCGCGTTGCCCGCGTCGCCGTCGCGGGCAAGCGCCTCCATGATCCGGTCGAGCCCGCTGACATCCAGCCCACGCCAGGCCAGCGCCCGCCCGGGCGACCCCTGCCCCGCCGCCACCAGTTCCCCAATCTCCCCCTCATCCGCGTCCGGCGCCGCACCCCGCAAGGCTGACGCCATGGCGTCAGGCTGGAGGGCCGAAAGCCGCATCTGCCGGCATCGCGATCGGATCGTCGGCAGCAGCCGCTCCGGCGCATGGCTGACGAGCAGGAACAGGCTGTGCGGCGGCGGCTCCTCCAGATTCTTGAGCAGCGCGTTGGCCGCGTTGCGCTCGAGATCGTCGATCGCGTCGATCACCACCACCCGCCACGGCGACATGGAAGCGGTGGTCGAGAACAAGCGCTGCAGCCCGCGCACCTGATCGACGGTAATCGAGCGGGCAAGTTCCCCGGTGTTGCTCGTCTCCTTGACCAGCCGCTCAAGCTTCATCAGGTCCGGATGGCTCCCCGCCGCCATCAGCCGCGCGGCGGGGTGATTGTCGGGGATGTCGAGTCCTGGCGCGTCCACCGGCCCCTGCCCCCGCGCCAGCACCCGCAAGGCGGCCTTCTCCGCAAACAGCGCCTTGCCGATCCCCTCCGGCCCGGCGAGCAGCCAGGCGTGGTGAAGGCGGCCATTGTCGAGGCTGTCGCGAAACGCCGCCACTGCCTCATCATGCCCATAAAGCGGAGTCACAACCGTCTCCACTCACACCGATCGTCACCCCGGACTTGATCCGGGGTCCACCTTCTAACCCCCGTGCCAGCCAAGCAGATGGATCCCGGATCAAGTCCGGGATGACGATGGGAAAACACGCTCACAACAGATCCTCAAGCGCCGCGAGCAGCCGCGCCGTCACTTCCTCCGGGGCGCCACTCGCATCCACCCGCCGGTACCGCTCCGGCTCCTCCTCGGCCAAGGCGCGAAACCCCTGCGCTACCCGATCGTGAAAGCCGCCGCCCCGCCCGCCGATTCGGTCCGAGCCGCCGCCATCGCGCACTCTCAGGCGGCCGCCTGCCACTTCCGCAGGCAGCTCGAGAAGCAGCGTACGATCCGGCAAAAACCCCTTGCTCCCCACCGCGTGAAGCGCCCGAATGGCGTCAGTCCCGACCCCGCCGGCCGCGCCCTGATACGCGATCGAGCTGTCGAGATACCGGTCGCACAGCACCCACGCGCCTCGCTCCAGCGCCGGCCGAATGGTGCGCGCGACATGGTCGGCGCGCGCGGCGGCGAACAGCAAGGCCTCGCCTTCCGCGGTCCAGCGGTCCCCCTCCCCTTCAAGCAGCAACCGCCGAATCGCCTCCGCGCCCGAGCTGCCGCCCGGCTCGCGGGTCTCGACCACCTCCAGCCCGCGCCCGCGCAAGGCCTCGGCGAGCCGCTTGAGCTGAGTCGATTTACCGACGCCCTCGCCGCCCTCAAGCGTGATGAAGCGCGCGGCCACCTAGCCGAAGAACGAGGCGACGCCCGCCCACAGCCGGCCGAAGAAGCCCGCCTCGCCAACGTCTGCCTCGGCGACCAGCGGCACGGTCTGCGGCGGCGTGTCCGGCGTCTGGATCACCAGGCTTGCGACCTGCTGGCCCTTCTTGATCGGCGCCTTAAGCGGGCCGTCATAGACCACCTTGACCCGCATGTTGGCGGTGTTGGAGCCGGCGGGAAGCGTGACGGCCAGGTTGCGCGGCGCCACCAGCCCGACTTCGTCCTCCGAACCGAGCTGGACCTGGGCGCTGCCGACCTTTTCGCCGGCCTTGAACAATTCCTGCGCCTTCCACGCGCGGAAGCCCCAGTCCATGAACTTCACCGACTCGTCGATGCGCTGGTTGAAGCTGCCGAGGCCGGCGACGACCATGATGATCCGCCGCCCGCCTTGCTCGGCCGAGCCGGTGAAGCCGTAGCCGGCCTCCGCCGTGTGGCCGGTCTTGAGGCCGTCGGCGCCGGCGATTTTTCCGAGGATCGGGTTGCGGTTGCCCTGCGTGATCGGCGCGCCGCCGGTCAGCGTCTTGCCCCAGGTGAAGTCGCGCTTCTGGTAGAACGCCTTGTAGAGCTCCGGCGTCTCCTCGATCGTCGCCTTGGCGAGCGTCGCAAGATCGCGTGCGGTCGTAAAGGTGCGCCCCTCGTCCGGCCAGCCGTTGGAATTGCCGAACGCCGAATTGTTCATGCCGAGGCGCTTAGCCTCCTCCGTCATCCGCTGCGCGAACGCCGGCTCGGTGCCGGCGATGCACTCGGCAAGCACCACCGAGGCGTCGTTGCCGGACAGGGTGACGATACCGTGGAGGAGGTTCTCGACGCTGACCTGCTCGCCGGCGGACAGGAACATGGTCGAACCGGCCTCCGGCCCATGCCACTGGCGCCACGTTTCGGGCCTCACTTCGCACATCTGGGCAAGCTTCACCTCGCCGCGCTTGATAAGGTGAAAGGCCAGGTGGGTGGTCATCATCTTGGCCATCGACGCCGGCGGAATGCGCCGGTCCGCGTCCTTCGCATACAGCACCGCGCCCGACGAAAGGTCGACCATATAGGCGACCGGAGCCGCCGTTTCGAACGGCGGCGCCGCGGCGGTCGCGGGGCGCGCAATTCCGGCGCCAAAGGCCAGCAAGATCAATGCGTTACGGTTCATCTCTAACAATCTACCCCAGCTATTCCGAAATCACGTTCCACGGCACTTTCGCCAACTTAGCCAACCTCGCCCCGCCCCGCTAGCGCTTCACTGCATCGGCCAGCAATCCCACCGACAAAGCATAAAAGTTCGAGCAATTGTAATCCAGAATCGTGCGGTAATTGGTGGTCAGCAGATACGCCGTCCGCCCCGGCCCGTCCGGCTCGATCAGCGACGCCATCTCGCTGTCCCGCGGCCACGAAGCGCCCTGCAGCTGCATGCCCATCCGCCGCCACTCGCCGATCGTCATCCACCGGCTGTGCCGCTCGAACACCCGCGGGCAACGCGGCGCCCGCAGCCGGCTCGCCACCGCGGCACGGTTGAAGTCCGAAGGCACCGACACCGCAACCCCCCACGGCGTATTCGGCTTCCAGCCCGACTTCGAGAAATAGTTCGCGATCGAGGCCCAGGCGTCCGGCTCGCTCTGCCAGATGTTCGCCTGCCCATCGCCGTCGCCGTCCACCGCGAGGCGCAGGTACACCGACGGCAGGAACTGCGGATAACCCATCGCCCCCGCCCAACTGCTCTTCAGCCGGCTGCGCGGCACCCCCCGGTCGATCATCTTCAACGCGGCGACGAATTCGGACGCGAACAGGTCCTCGCGCCGTCCTTCGTAAGCGAGCGAAGCAAGGCTGTTCAGCACGTCGAAATTGCCGGTGATCGCGCCGTAGCTCGTTTCATGGCCATAGATCGCGATCAGCATCGACGGCTCCACGCCGTAGCGCCGGCCGATCTCCTGCAGCCGCGTGTAATTGCTCTGGTAGCGGCGCTGCCCGCCGGCGATCAGCGCGGCGCTGACGTGCTGCCGCCGGTAGGGCTCGAACGGCGGCGTCGCGGTGGAGCCGGACGTGCCTCCCGGCTGCGCCTGGTCGAGCTCCACCGTTCGGGCGCTGAACTCCAGGGTGGGGAACACCTCCTCCACCGTCCGGCGGCTCACCCCGGCGGCAAGCGCCCGGGCGCGCAGGGTCGGAAGGTAGCTCGAAAAGCCCTCGGCCGTGTAGCGCGAGGATTGGGCCTGGCTGCTGGCGCCGGGCAGAGCGAGGGCCAAACCGGCCGCCGCGATCAGAAAAATGTTACGCACTATACTCGCCTCCACTCGCCGCCGTGATGCCACAGCCGGCGCGGCCGGGGAAACTCGGCTCACCCCGCCGCTTGCACGAACCGCCCGGCGGCGACTAGAGGGCAATGCGCACAAGGACAGGTGGCCGAGTGGTTTAAGGCAGCGGTCTTGAAAACCGCCGTGGGTGGAAGCCCACCGTGGGTTCGAATCCCACCCTGTCCGCCACATGCTTCAAGAGGACCCTGTAATGGCCGACGCCGGCATCACCGCATTCAACTGGGCAGATGCCTTCGCGCTCGATGCACAGCTTTCCGATGAGGAACGGCTGGTCCGCGACACCGCGGAAGCCTACGCGCAGGAGCGGCTGCAGCCGCGGGTGACGCAGGCGTATCTCAACGAGGATTTCGACCGCGACATCATGCACGAGATGGGCGAACTCGGCCTGCTCGGCGCGACGGTGCCGGTGGAATATGGCGGCGCCGGGTTGAACTACGTGAGCTACGGCCTCGTCGCCCGCGCGGTGGAGCGGGTCGACAGCGGCTATCGCTCGGCCATGTCTGTCCAGTCCTCGCTCGTCATGTATCCGATCTTCGCCTACGGATCCGAGGAACAGAGGCGCAAATATCTGCCCAGGCTGGCGACCGGCGAATGGGTCGGCTGCTTCGGACTGACCGAGCCCGACGCCGGCTCCGATCCGGGCAGCATGCGCACCCGCGCCGAGAAGGTGGACGGCGGCTACCGGCTGAGCGGCTCCAAGATGTGGATCACCAACTCGCCTATCGCCGATCTGTTCGTGGTCTGGGCCAAGTCCGACTCGCATGGCGGCGCGATCAGGGGCTTCATCCTCGAAAAGGGGATGAAGGGTCTCTCGGCGCCGGCGATCAAGCAGAAGCTCTCCCTG
>DASWMM010000440.1:0-2206 GCA_036399755.1 Allosphingosinicella sp. | reverse complement strand
GGGCGGGTAAGCCTGCCGGACCCCGGCGCACCGCGCGCGCCTGAACGGGCCTGCGCGGGCGCCGGGAAACCCGCCGGCCGCGGCTTGTGTCGGCAATTTCCAGGAGGAGGCGATGAGGACGCCCGTTGGAACGAAGCTTCGCCTAACATGGCTTTCCCGGTGCGCGGTCGCTCTTCTGCTCCTGGCCGGCCTGCCCGCCGCCGCGCAGGAAGCCGAAACGGTTGAAGGACTGGGACCGGAAAATGGCGAGTGGGAGCTCGAATATGTCGGTCAATTCGGCAAGGCCAAAGGAACCCCCGACAAGCGGCAGCATTCGGGCCAGTCGTTCTACGGCGTCACCGACCGGCTGGCGCTCGGCGGAGAGACTCAGCTCAGCTACAGAAGCGGCCCGCTGGTCAGGAATGACCGCCTCTACTTCGACTATGACAGTGCGATCGCCATCTTCCGCTTCAGCGATGCCGAGGAGGATCCGATCGGGCTCGGGCTGTGGGTTCAGGCCGGCCTAGACCTCAGCGATGGTGAGCTGGCGCGCCTTGAAGCGCAGCTGATTGCCGAGAAGAAAACGCCTCGGTGGTGGGCGCAGGGAAATCTGATGCTCCGCCGCGTCAACGAGAGGGCGCAAGAGGGCGGCCTCATTGCTTATGCGGCGCGGGGCCGTCGCGCGGTAGGTCCCGCGACATGGCTCGGCGTTGAAGCATCGGGGCAGGCGGCCGAGCTGGGCGGCTTCCGCCGCGACCCACTCGACAAGGGCCACTTCATCGGCCCCAACCTGACCCACCGGATCGCGCTCCCGCGAGACAATGATCTGCAGCTTGGCGTCGCCTACCTGCACCGCTGGGACGAGCACCGGGGCCTTCGCAATCTGCTGCAGGTCTCAGGGACGCTTCGGTTCTAAGACCTGCGGCGCGGCAACGCTGCCGCAGCCGCAAAGGAGGAAACATGAAGTCACTCGCGCAGCAGAATGCGTCCGAACTCGGCGGGCGCCTCAGCGTGCTCAATCGGCAAAAGCAGGACCACATCAAGTTGGACAGATTGCTGCACCGGCTCGGCGACGCTTCGGATCGCGAGCACGGCCGGGTTCTGCGTTCGATCTACCGGCTGGTCTTCCCGCACGCATTCGCCGAGGAGGCCGTCCTGTGGCCGGTGATGCGCGGCATCCTGCCCGACGGCCACGCGCTCACGCTCCGGGTTGAACAGGAGCATCAGGAGATCAACCAATGGGTGACGCGGCTGGAATCGCTCAACCGCGGATCGCCGGGCTACCAGGAGGTTCTGGGCCGCGTCGTGGCGCTGCTCCGCGCCGACGTCCGCGATGAAGAAGACGCGCTTCTGCCGCGCCTCCAGGCCAGGCTTTCCCCGGCGCAGCTTCAACTGCTCGGCCTGGCCTGGGAAGCCGTGCGGTGGATCGCACCCACCCGCGCGCACCCGGTCGTGGCACGCCGTCTACCGGGCAATTGGTTTTCCGCCCTGCCGCTCGCGGTGGTCGACCGCTTCCGCGACTTCGCCGACTCGATTGCCGACGGTCGCCGGGGACCGGCAACTGCGCCGTTGCGGACGCTGAGTTCCGGCCTTTCCCGAGTGTCGCACGGTATCGAACAATTGCCGGGAATGCGGCGCGGAGAAGATGCGTCCACGCGAGTAGGCGGCGGTTCGCCGGTGCGGTGGACGGTTTTGGCGGTCGTGTCTCTTGCGGCCGCGTCAGGCGCATTGCGGGCGGCGCGCCGCCGGTGATTCAACCGACGATGCAGGGGGGCCGTGGCTTGCGGCTTTCGCCGGCACGCGTCTCGAGAACCTTCTGCTTGTGCAAGGACGACAGCTGGAGGTGCGATCGTGCGACGGATACCGATGGCGCCGTCAGGCCAAGTTGGAGTTCGCGTTCAGCGCGTTCGGAGTGGTAGCTTACATCCTCTGGCGTCATGATTCGCTCCTTACCACGCCCCGCGAGCGGCTCACTCCGCCGCCTCCAGCCTGACCTCGTCTTCGCGCCGGTGCACGGCCAGATCGCCTTCGCAGCGGGCGGCCCGGCATTCACGAACAAAGCGCTCGAGCGTGGTTTCGCCCGGCGGCAAGTAGGACGCTTCGCCGCTCCACGTGAAGAGTGGCGGCCCGGCTGGCGACCCGACGTCTTGGATCAGGCCGGCGTCGCGATCGGCGACGTCGGCCAGGGCGCGCGCGAACTCGGCCTCGCTGATCCGCTCGCCGGGAA
>DASWMM010000439.1:0-5788 GCA_036399755.1 Allosphingosinicella sp. | reverse complement strand
GGCGGGCGCGGCGGTGGGGCGGCTCAATCCGGATGTGCGGTTCGAGGGGGTGGAGGCGCGGCTGACGGCCCGCAATGTTGCCGAGCTGCTTGCCGGGATGGACCTCGTCCTCGACGGCAGCGACAATTTTGCGACGCGGCTGATCGTCTCGGACCACCTCACCGGAGCGCACATCCCGCTGGTGTCGGCGGCGATCGGGCAGTTTCAGGCGCAGGTTGGGACCTTTCGGGGGTGGGAGGCGGACAAGCCTTGTTACCGCTGCTTCGTCGGCGATGCGTTCGATGCGGAGGATTGCGACACCTGTTCGGAGAACGGCGTGCTTGGCGCGATGGCGGGGATCGCGGGGAGCATGGCGGCGATGGAGGCGGTGCGGCAGATCGTCGGCGGCTTCGGCGAGGAGGCGGCGGGGCGGGTCCACATCTTCGACGGGCTGAAGCCGGCAATGCGCGCGGTGCGAATTCCGAAGGATCCGGCTTGTACGGGTTGCTCGGCCATCATGCTGGAAGCTGCCCGGCGGCGGAGTGAAGCTCGGCAAGGCTGAGCGCAACCAGGCCGAGGCCGAGCACCACGTCGAAGCCGCGCACCGGGCGGATTCGGCGGCCGCGGCGGTGGGTGAGCATGTCGACCGCGGTGATCAGCAGGATCGAAACGCCGCATACCGCCGCAAGCGCCGCCAGCGCGGCGAACGTCCACAGCAACGCCCTGCCGCCCTCCCCCCAGAACGGCCAGAGCACCAGCGCAAGCAGCGCCGCCACGGCACCGATGGCGCTTGCCCGGCCGAGGGTCCACCAGCCGAACATCAGGCCGTCTTCTTGGCCGCTGGCTTCTTGGCCGCTGGTTTCTTCGCCGGGGCCTTTTTCGCCGCGGGTTTCTTGGCTGCCGGCTCCTTTGCGGCGGCGGGCGCGGCTTTCTTCGCCGCCGGCTTCTTGGCCGGCGCCTTGCGGCCTTTCTTGGGCGGCGGGCCCTTGGCGGCGCGTTCGTCGATGAGTTGGGCGGCTTCTTCCAAGGTGAGACCGTCGGGCTCGATCGACTTGGGCAGGGTGGCGTTGGTGGTGCCGTCGGTGACGTAGGGGCCGAAGCGGCCTTCCATCAGCTTGATCTCGAGCTCGGTGCGCGGGTGGGCGCCGAGCACCTTGAGCGGCTCCCGGGCCGCGCCGCGCCCCCTGCCCCCGCCGGCCGCCGCTTCGGCGAGCTTCACGACGGCGGCGTTCATGCCGGTTTCGAACACGTCGGCGGTAGAGGTCAGCTTCGCATACTTACCATTATGTGCGAGATACGGCCCGTAACGCCCGATGGAGGCTGTAATTGCCTCTCCCGTTTCGGGGTGAGCGCCGATGGTGCGTGGGAGCGACAGCAGGCGCACCGCGAGATCGAGGTCGAGCTCGCCGGCATCTTTGGGGATGGAGGCGCGCTTGGCTTCCTTGGCTTCGCCCATCTCGATGTAGGGGCCGAAGCGTCCCACTTTGCGGCTGATGTCCTGCCCGGTTTCGGGATGTTGGCCGAGGATTTCGGGGCCGCTGTCGACCGCGCCCTCCTCCCCGCCCTGGCCAAAGCGGCGGGTGAACTTGCACTCGGGGTAGTTGGAGCAGGCGACGAAGGCGCCGAAGCGGCCGCCGCGCAGCGCCAGGCGGCCGTCGCCGCAGGCCGGGCAGACGCGCGGATCGGTGCCGTCGTCGCGGTCGGGGAACAGCCAGGGGGCGAGGAATTCATCGAGGGCCACGGTGATCTCGGAGGGCTTCTGCTCCATGATCTCGACCGTCTTCGGCTTGAAGTCGCGCCAGAAGGCTTCGAGCACCTTCTGCCACTCCGCCCGGCCGCCGGAAACGTCGTCGAGCTCGTCTTCCAGGTGGGCGGTGAAATCGAACGACACGTAGCGTTCGAAGAATCGCTCCAGGAAGGCGGTGAGCAGCCGGCCGCTTTCTTCGGGGATGAAGCGGTTCTTCTCGACCCGGCAATAGCCGCGGTCCTTCAGCGTTTGGAGAGTCGCGGCATAGGTGGAGGGGCGGCCGATGCCGAGCTCCTCCATCTTCTTGACCAGCGAGGCTTCGGAATAACGCGGCGGCGGCTGGGTGAAGTGCTGCTCGGAGATCACCTTCTTTTTCGCGGGCGCATCGCCTTCCTTGAGGCGCGGCAGGCGCCGGCTGTCCTCATCGCCTTCATCGTCGCGGCCTTCTTCGTAGAGGGCGAGGAAACCGGGGAAGAGCACGACCTGACCGGTGGCGCGAAGCCCGGTCTGGCCGGTGCCGTCGGTCAGCTCGGCGGTGGTGCGTTCGAGCCGCGCCGAGGCCATCTGGCTGGCAAGGGCGCGCTTCCAGATCAGGTCGTAGAGGCGGGCGTGGTCGCCCGAGCCGGCGCGGTCCTTGCCGAAGTCGGTCGGGCGGATCGCTTCGTGCGCTTCCTGCGCGTTCTTGGCCTTGGATTCGTAGTGGCGCGGCTTGTCCGGCACGTAGCCGGCGTCGAAGCGGTTGGCGACTGCGAGGCGCGCGGCGGAGACCGCTTCGGGCGCCATCTGGACGCCGTCGGTGCGCATGTAGGTGATCGTGCCGTCTTCGTAGAGGCCCTGCGCCACGCGCATGGTGTGGCTTGCCGAGAAGCCCAATTTGCGCGCCGCCTCCTGCTGCAGGGTGGAGGTGGTGAAAGGCGGCGGCGGGTTGCGGCGAAGCTCCTTGGCTTCGACAGTGGCGACGGAGAAGCGGCCTGCTTCGACCGCGGCCTTCGCCTCGGCCGCGGCACCGGAATTGCCGAGGCTGAGCTTGTCGACCTTTTCGCCCTTGAGGCGCACCAGACGGGCGAGGAATTCCTGCCCGTCCGCCTCCATCAAGGCAGCGACGCTCCAATATTCCTGGGCGCGGAACAGCTCGATCTCACGCTCGCGGTCGACGACCAGGCGAAGCGCCACCGACTGAACCCGGCCGGCCGACTTGGCGCCGGGCAGCTTGCGCCACAGCACGGGGGACAGGGTGAAACCGACCAGGTAATCGAGGGCGCGGCGGGCGCGGTAGGCGTCGATCAGATCCTCGTCGAGCGCGCGCGGATGCTTCATCGCCTCCAGCACAGTCGCTTTGGTGATCGCGTTGAAGGTAACCCGCTCGACGTCGGCGGGCAAAGCCTTGCGCTTCCGAAGCACCTCCTGGACATGCCAGCTGATCGCCTCGCCCTCGCGATCGGGATCGGTGGCGAGGATCAGCGAGGTCGCCTTCTTGGCCTCGTCGGTGATCGCTTTCAGCTGCCGCGCCTTGTCCGCGTAAGTTTCCCATTCCATCGCGAAGCCCTCGTCCGGGTTCACCGAGCCGTCCTTGGGCGGCAGATCGCGGACGTGGCCGTAGGAGGCCAGCACCCGGTAGCCGGGGCCGAGATACTTCTCGATGGTTTTGGCCTTGGCGGGCGATTCGACGACGACGAGCTTCATAAGCGAGGGGTCCTTACACGTACGCGCATAGGGTGATGACCCCGGGGAGGCCCCGTCAAGCGCGTCTCGCCGGCTTTCCGGATTTGACGATGTTGGGCCGTTCAGAGGGGATTTGCGTCAAGGCTGTCAATTCCCATTTGGGTTTCGAAGTCGTCCAGCCGTTCGCTGAGCGCGCGCATGTCGTCGTTGTTGCCGAGCCGGTCGGCGATCCGGTCCAGTCGGCCAAGCAGGCGCATCGCCCCGGACACGTCCTCGCGCTGCACGAAGCCGATCAGGCGCCCGCGATAGTGGCGGGGCACCAGGATCGTCTCGATACCGGCATGGCTGCCCAGGGATGCGCGGCCCGCAGCCCGCGCCTGGCATGCAAAGGTGTGCGCTTCGTCCCAGGCGGCGGCAAAGCTTTCGGCGCCGGGGCGCTTGCGCAGGTTGTAGGCGGACTGGCGAGTCATTCCGAGCAGCCGTGCCGCCTGGGCCGGTCCTGCACCCCTGGCGAGTTCCAGCACGAAGCGGAGTTGCCGGGGGGCGGTCCAGCCGTTGTGCTGAACGCGTAGAGGCACCGGAGCGAATCGGAGAAAGGCTGGGAGGTCTTCCATGTGGTGGAACATAGGAAGAACGAATGGATGTAGGAAAGTGGTTTTTCAGTGGTCCAGGGCGTGGAAATCGCAAGCGCCTATGAATGGCGCGGCACGGTGCAGCGCCGTCCTTCGCTGCACCGGCTTTGCGGAGGAGGTTCAGGGGCAGCCGTAATAGATTTCCTGCGTCTCTGAGGAGACGAACCCAGTGGTGACATCCGTGTTGTCGCAATAATATGTGGTTTGCCCCACCTGGTTTCGAAAACTGGCGTCGTCGTAATAGTTGACGATTCTCTCGATTGGTGCCGAAGAGTTCGCAAGCGCAGGGGAAACAGCAAGCAGTCCTGCCACAGCGATAAGAATTTTCCGCATGAGACCTCTCCTTTACGTTGGAAGCAAAGGCTACACCTGCCTTTAGAGAAAGCAATGGGCGACCGGACCGTTCGGAAGAGGAATGGGTCCAAGCGTGCTAGTTGCCGCGTCAAACGGATAGGCTCACCTTTCCGCCGGCATGTCGTTCCAGCCTTCCGGCGAGTTCCAGTTCGAGCAACACGGTTTGCACCACGGCGGGCGCCAGACCCGCCTGACGGATTACTTCATCGACCGGCACCGGGGTGCCGTTGAGGAGGCGGGTGATTGCCTGACGGTCGCGCTCCCCCGCATCGGCCGAGTCGGTTGGCGCCGCGTAGCCGCGTTCGGGGGTTCGGAAGGGGCGGATGCGTAAGGGGTTGATCGCTTCCATGACGTCGTCGGCGTTCTGGATCAGGGTGGCGCCTTCGCGGATGAGCTGGTTGCAGCCCTGGGCGCGGGGATCGAGGGGGGAGCCGGGGACGGCGAGCACTTCGCGGCCGAACTCGGCGGCGAAGCGGGCGGTGATCAGCGAGCCGGAGCGGGGCGCGGCTTCCACCACCACCGTGCCGTGGGCGAGGCCGGCAATGATCCGATTGCGGGACGGGAAGTGGCGGGCGCGGGGCTCGGTGCCGGGGGGTTGCTCGGCGACCAGCAGCCCACGCTCGGCGATGGCGTGCTGGCGGCCTTCGTTTTCGGGCGGGTAGACGATGTCGATGCCGCCGGCGACCACCGCGATGGTGCCGGCTTCCAGCGATCCGTCATGGGCGGCGCTGTCGATGCCGCGGGCGAGGCCGGAGACGATCACCGGCCCCCGCTCGCCCAGCTGCTGCGCGAGCTGGCGGGCGAAGCGGCAGGCAGCGGCGGAGGCGTTACGGGCGCCGACCATCGCGACGGCGGGTTTGTCGAGAAGCGTCAGATGCCCCTGGACGATCAGGGCGGGCGGAGCGCTTTCGAGCTCGGCGAGGAGCGGCGGATAGAGGCCTTGGCCGACGAAGAGGTAGCGAGCACCGATCCTTTCGACCTGCTCGATCTCGCGCTCGACGGCCGACCGCGGCGCGAGCTTCGGAGCGCGTCCGCCGCCGCGGGCGGCGAGATCGGGAATGGCGTCCAGCGCCGTGCTGGCTGAGCCGAAGCGGGCGAGGAGCTGGAAATAGGTGACGGGGCCGATATTTTCGGACCGGATCAGCCGAAGCCGCGCGACCTGGTCCTCGCTGGCCCCGTCAGCCATCGGCGGGGTCCGGGGCGGCCTTGCCCTTGCCGACCTTGGGCTCGGTTCCCGACAGGAGCCGGGCGATGTTGCCGCGGTGCTTCCAGACGACGAGCAGGGCGCAGCCGAGCAGCAGGAGGGCGAGATCGAAGCGTCCGAGGAGGGCTGCGGCCACAGGCGCGACCAGCGCCGCAGTCAGGCCTCCGGCCGAGGAATAGCGGGTGAGCAGCAAAGCGCCGATCCAGGCGA
>DASWMM010000438.1:0-1540 GCA_036399755.1 Allosphingosinicella sp. | reverse complement strand
AGCTTCTCGCCCCCCAATGCTTCCACCAGCAGGGGGTAGAGGGTGCCGACCATGACGATGCCGAGGATCGCCGAAAGGAGCAGGTTATTGGCGACAAGCGCGCCTTCGCGACTGACGGGCTCGAAGGTCGTGCCCTCCTTTACCGTGCCCACCCGCAGCCCGAACAGCGCCAGCGCCCCGCCGATGTAGATGGCGAGAAGCGCAAGAATGAAGGCGCCGCGCTGCGGATCGACCGCGAAACTGTGCACCGAAGTGAGGATGCCGGAACGGACCAGGAAGGTGCCGACCATCGACATGGAGAACGCCACCACGGAAAGCATCACCGTCCAGGCGCGAAGCCCGTCGCGGGTGGCGAGCACCGTCACCGAATGAAGCAAAGCGGTGGCGGCGAGCCAGGGCATCAGCGATGCATTCTCCACCGGATCCCAGAACCACCAGCCGCCCCAGCCGAGCTCGTAATAAGCCCAATAGGAGCCGGCGGTAATGCCGAGGGTCAGGAATATCCAGGCGGCGAGCACCCAGGGTCGCATTGCCTTGGCGAATGCGGGTCCGACATCGCGGGTGACCAGGGCGCCGACCGCGAAGGAGAAGGCGATCGAGATGCCGACGTAGCCGAAATACAAGGTCGGCGGGTGGAAGGCCAAGCCCGGGTCCTGGAGGAGCGGGTTGAGCCCCTGCCCGTCCAGTGGCGCCGGATCGAGGCGGTCGAAGGGGTTCGAGGCGAATAGTAAGAAGGCGTAGAATCCGAGGCCGATCGCGGCCTGGGCGGTGAGCGTCGCCACCAGGGTGCGTTCGGCGAGTTTGCGCTCGAACAAGGCAACCGCCGCTCCGGCCAGCGCCAGCACCGATACCCAGAGCAGCATCGAGCCTTCGTGATTTCCCCAGGTGCCGGAAAATTTGTAGAGCCACGGCTTGGCCGAGTGGCTGTTCTCGGCGACCAGCGCCACCGAGAGGTCGGTGCGAAGGAAAAGCTGGATGAGAAGCAGAAAGGCGAGGCCTACGAGCAAGGCCTGCGCCACCGCCACCGGCCGCACTGCGCGCAGCAACTCGGCGCCGGCGGGGCGAAGCGCGGCGATGCCGAAGAGGAGCTGGAGCAGCGACATCGCGGCGGCAAGCCAGAGCGCCGCAAGCCCGGTTTCGGCGATCACTTCAGACTCTCGCTCTTATGCTCGCCCGATTTGCCGTCGAGCCGGGGCGGCATGTAATTCTCGTCGTGCTTGGCGAGGATCTCGGTGGCGACGAACAGGCCATCGGGCTGGAAACGCCCTTCCGCCACCACGCCGCTCTTTTCCCGGAAGAGATCGGGGACAATGCCGCGGAAACGGACCGGGATGGTGTTCGGAGTCTCGTCGTGGACAACGAAGGCGATAGTGACGCCGTCTGGCGCGCGCTTGACGGAGCCTGCCTTCACCATGCCGCCGATCCGCACGGCGCGGTCCAGCGGCAGGCCCTGTCGGGCGACATCGGCCGGCGCGTAGAAATAAGCGGCCTGATCCTTCAACCCGGACATTGCGAGCAGCACGGCCGCAACCACCGCGGC
>DASWMM010000437.1:0-25814 GCA_036399755.1 Allosphingosinicella sp. | reverse complement strand
GCCAGTGCCGGTGCCAGTGCCAGTGCCAGTGCCACCAGTGCCGGTTCCAGTGGTGCCTGTGCCGCCCGTAGCGCCGGTTCCGGAGGTGCCGCCCGTCCCGCCGGTGCCCGCGCCACCAGTGGTGCCCGTTGTGCCGGTGGTGCCTGTGCCTGTGCCTGCGGCTCCGGTGCCGTCGGTCATGCCTCCGGTGGCTCCAGCACCCACCGTGCCGTTTGCATCCATGGTGCCGCCGGCGCCCAAGTCGCCGGTGGTACCCATCGTGCCCATGTCCCCAGCGGCCATGTTGCCGGCGTCCATGGCAGCGGTGTTGTTCTGCGTGTCACCGCCTCCACCGCCGCACGCGGCGGCAGCGAGAGCAAGGGAAACCGCGCACGTGGCTCGAATAATCAATCTCGTCATTGCCATCTCCTCAGCGCCTTACGCGCAGGACGTAGATAACCTGGAACATCTCCAAGTGTTCCAGTGGCTTAGCGAGATAAAAGGACAGTAAAACAGGTTAATATCCTGCATCAGGAGGGCCTGCTTGAACCGTAGTAATTTGCAGAAAAGCGCGAGGTGACTCGATCGGCGCCGCTTGATTGTCGCTGTCCACCAGGCGGCATCACGCCAATCCTGGGAATGCGCTTGGCAGGTTGCGATTCGAAGCCGCTTGAGAGGAAGGAGTTGGACGCCGCACGCAAGCTCCCGCGTGCGGCGTCCAGATGTTTCGCCGCGGGTTTAGCGGCGGCGCGTGCCGCGTTGGACGCAGCTGTCGGTGACGGTGCGCGAACAGGTCGGATAGCTGCGCGTGCCGCCGGCGCCTGCGCCCGTGCCGCCATAGGCGCCGGTCGTACCCGCTCCAGCGCCGCCTGCCGAGCCGCCCGAGCTGTTCCAGTTGCCGCTGTTCCCAGCCTGCCCCTGACCGTTCTGTCCAGCTCCAGCCGAGCCGGACTGGCCTGCCTGACCATTCGCGGACTGCCCGCCCGCGGCCCGCGCACCGATAGAGGCCCCATCGATGGGATCCCCACCGGCGGACTGCCCACCAGTGGACTGCCCACCCATGGACTGCCCTGTTTGGGAACCGCTACCGGCTTGAGCAACGGCGATGCTGCTGGCGCAGATGGCCGCTGCGAAGATCATGAATTTCATGTGCCTGTCCTTTCCGTTTCATCGGGAACGATGCCGCAACTGCAAGCTGACACCTGAGCAGCTAAACATCCCTCGCCGGGCCCGGGTCCGAGCAATCGCGCAGGCTCTCACCTGGATCAGTCAGTTTTTTTCAACAGGACCGGCGATCCACCGGAAACACCCCTGGCGATGGTTCACGGCCCTGTGACTGGATGAAATGCGATGGTCGCCCACGGAGCCGGCGGAACGAGTTCCCCCGCACGCGGATCAAAGGCACTCGGGAGGCTTGGAAGCCATCCGCCCGCTCCGGCTCAGCCGGCGCGAGGCGCTCCGATAAGATATTGCGGATCAAAGTCTCCAAGTTCGGCCAGCTTCGCTCCGTCTCGAACGACTACTTCGGTATCGGTGACGTCGATCGCGCCCGCATCGGCGAGGCTGTTGAGCTCCCGTTCGACGTAAAGCGTTACCGAGCCCAGCGCCGACGCGATTTCGGCGGCGGTAAGCGGCAGAACCGTGTCCTCCAAACGGTCGGCGTTGATGAGTTGCAGCCGAGCAGCCGTTTCGGCAATCAGGTGCGCTGCCCGGCCCTTGAGGCCACGCCTCTGGTCGTTAAGCAGCCACTCACGGTAAAGCGCCGACTCTAGCTGGCCTTGCAACCAAATTGCCCGACCAACGGCTGGTACGGAGAAGACAAGTTCCCGCAACGCTTCGGCAGGAACGGCCGCCACTTCGCCGGCCCGGAACGTGCGGGCAGTATAATCGGCGCCACGGCCCAACATGGCTTCGATGTTGATGATCTCTCCGGGCAGGTTGATCGCGACCACCCGAATCACCCTGCCGGAGAACTTCTCCTTGTGGGCAAAGGCGTCGAGCAGGAGGTGGCACTCGTCGGATGGATCACCCGGCTCGATCAGCCGCGCCCCGCTTCCAAAGAATTTCAGATCATAGGGAAGCGCCCTGATCGCCGCACGCTCGCGCTCATCGAGGGGCGTGAGCCGCGCCAGCACGCCGATCATCTTTTCGAACGGTGCCGCGCGGTCGAGTGGAATGTGGCGTTCAGCTTGGCTTCGTTGCATTGGGATCGTCTGCCACACCGATCTACACGCTACATCAATCCAGGTTAGGCGCGGCGCTGCCCCGATGCGGCGATCAGCCGTAGCTCTCGTCTGGACCAGGTACGAGGACTTGGACGGTCGCTCATCATGCAAGCGGCTTTGGAGGGAGAAGCCCGGCACGCCGGCTTCACTTACGATGCGTAATTTCCCTTGTGACTCGAGTGCTTGAACCCAACATAGGTTATAAGCCGGTTGAGTTCACCTTGCTCGGCCCGTCCGGGCGCGTCGGTTGATGCGGTTAACTCCCTGGCCTGCAGCTTGCCGAAGCGTCCGGACATCAAACCGGGGTCCGCTTGCGCCAGAGGTAGACGTAAGGTGATTTCAGGCGTGGCCTTCCACGGTGGCCGCTTGGATACTGAACTTCGAAAGGGCCCCCCGGCGCTCCTCGGCCTGATCGATCAGATTCACTTCAAGGTCGCGCCCTGTGAGCGTACCTGCCGCGAGCGGTTGCGCTGCATGCCAACTCTCCAGTCCGATGTACGGGTGGGGCATTCGGTTTAACCGCTCCCTTTTCGACCGACTCCTCAGGCTCCTTCTTAGGAGTTATCCGTTGAGGTGACGATCAAGCAGGAGAAGCCACGTGCCCAATCCGTGGACCATGAAAATGGAGCAGTTCACTTCGTTTACCCCCGAGCAGCGGACCCGGCTCGATGAATTGGTGGCGCAGCGGCAGCAGGAATATGCGCCGGATGAGGACATACTGGTAGAGGACCAGTCCATCGACGAATGCCACGTTATCCTCACTGGGTTGGCCATGCGGTACAAGCTTCTGCCCGATGGCGAGCGTCAGATCATGGCGTTCCTGATTCCTGGCGACCTCTGCGATGCCGAGGTCTTCGTTTTGGACAAGATGGACCACAGCGTAGGCGCGATCACGCCCACGACCACAGCCGTTATACCGGCAGAAACGATGCGAACGCTGCTGCGCGAGGTCTCGCCGATGTCGGAAGCGCTTTGGTGGGGCACCATGACGGACCTCGCAGTGCTTCGTGAGCGGCTGGTGGACATCGGCCGCAGGGATGCTCGCGAACGCGTCGCCCATCTAATTTTCGAGATGCTAGTGCGTTACCGCACCATCGGCGCAACCGACGACGATGTGATGCCGTGGCCGATCACCCAGGATGAACTTGCCGACGCCACCGGCCTCACCACGGTCCACATCAACCGCACATTGCGGCAGTTGCGCGAGGACGGTCTCATCGAAGTCAACCGGCGGGAAATGACGGTGCTAGACCCAGATCGTTTGCGGCAGATCTCCGGCTTCAACCCCAACTACCTCCACCTAATCCGCACGCAGGAGAGAGATGGCAATGTCGCGGAGCGGGCGGGTGATCTCGTGTAGAACGCCGGGAGTTCCGTCCCTTGCCACGCTACCACTTTCATCTCCACGATCGCACTGGGCTCACTGAAGATGCGCACGGTCGCAACTTGGCCGATCTCACCAAAGCAAGGGAGCGGGCGATCAAGGAGGCACGCGCGATAATCTGTGACGATGTCCGCAACGGCCGCATCGATCTGAACGGCATGATAAAGGTTACGGATGGAGGCGGAAAGGTCGTTCTAACGCTTCCGTTCACCGAGGCTGTCAAACCGGATTGATGCACGTGAATTATAGGAAACCCAACCTAGTTAGGGTTTCTCGCGTCCCACTCATGCAATAAGAACTGCATCGCCGGGGCTGGTATTGGCATCCCAGTGCTTGAGAGACTTTTGTGCTCCCGCCGGAATATGGGAGCGCATCATGACATCATCGGACCACACCCTCGCGCCGATGCTGCGCAAGCTGAGCAAATGGTCCGTCCTTGACGAACAGGACGAGCAAGCGCTGCTTGGGCTGCCGCACGAGACAAAAACGATTGGTAAGGGCAACTACATCGTTCGCGATGGAGACAAGCCCACACGATCATGCGTCCTCCTCTCGGGCTTCGCTTACCGTCACAAGCTGGTGGGGAATGGCGGAAGGCAGATCCTCTCCGTGCACATGAGTGGCGATGTGGTGGACCTGCAAAACTCCCTCCTCAAAATTGCCGACCACGATGTGCAGGCGCTCACCGAAGCAGTGGTCGCATTCATTCCAGCAGGCGCGATTAGAGAGCTGGCATTCAGCAGGCCTACCTTAGGGATGGCGATGTGGTACGACACCCTGGTCGATGGGTCGATTCATCGCGAGTGGACGGCAAACGTCGGGCGAAGGGATTCCCGCACCCGCATGGCGCATCTGCTGTGCGAGTTTGGCGTCAGGCTGCAGGATGCAGGTTTGGGCAGCTTATGCAGCTACGAGATGCCAATGACCCAAGAGCAGTTGGCGGATTGTACTGGCCTGACCTCGGTCCATGTGAACCGGACGTTGAAGAGTTTCGACCGTGACGGGCTCACCCAACGCACATTGCGCTCAGTTGCGATCGATGATTGGGAGGCGTTGGCCCGAGTGGGCGACTTCGACACCCGCTACCTCCATTTGGCAGACAAGCAGGAGTTTGCCTAAGCGCACGGCCCAGGCATTCTCAATGCCCATTCTGACGGGGATTGGTTATGCGGAAGTGGCAGATTAGCGCTTAGCGGACGTATAGGCGGCGCTCGGTTGGTGGAGCGCTACGAGTCGGATCAAGTGCAGCAAAATGTCGCGAGCACGCGCTCCTCCTCGAGGGGAGGATTTGCGTATTCGACAAACTCGGGCTGATCGTCGAAGGGGCGGGACAGCACGGCCAACGACTCCTCGAACAAAGTGAAATCCTCCCGGTCCATGGCGGCTCTTATCATGGCTTCCACCCGGTGGTTGCGCGGGATGAAGGCAGGATTGGCCGCACGCATTGCGGCGCGTTTCTCCGCATCGGCCGCGCTGGGGTAGAGGGTCGGATCGACAGGAGGTATGAGGCCTTTGCGTACTCACCTTCGTAGAAGCCGAGCCGGCCGGGGATGCAGGACACGAATGCGCCATCACCCATGCCGATGATGGCGCACAAGGCTTCGCGCAGCGGCAATTCGCGCGCATCGAGGGCAGTGTTGGCGGACAAGACGTAGCAGGTCGCCGGCGCGCCCCGCTTCCGCAGGTTGGCTTCGACTGAAGCAGCGAGCGCCTCGCCGTTCGTCAGGTGCTTGCAGAAGCGCGGCTCGATGCGCACGGAATGATCAAGCAAGTGGCGAACATCGCGCCGGCGCTTCTCACCGAGTTCAAGCAGGGTCCCTATCCGCCGCCTGGTCGGCTCGGCAAGAAAGGCCAGTAAGCCGCGTTCGTGTTCGTTCACGGGCCGACCGTGGCCGAGGGGTGGGACATAAGCAAGGTTCCGGTGTCCGCTCACCCCGGCCATTCGGCCCATGTCCGTCAGGCAGCCGGGAAAGCCGCTACGCCAATGTCGGTGGCGATCTGCCGATGACCTCCACGCACATATTCTGTCCGCCGACGAGATAGTGGGTCAACGGCCCAACCATCTGTGCGGCCAACCCCGTGCCGATCTCGTCGAGATACGCGCTGCTTCCGATGGAGTAGATGGCGGCAACGGGTCCGCCTTCGGCATTTCTATCGGTCCAATAGCCGTAGATTTCCGCCTCATCCTGCATTCGGAAGCTGACAAGATCGGTGAAGATCAGCGTCCTCTGCGTTCCCGCCAAGGCTTCAATCTCGATCCGCAATTGCCAGCCCGTACGGTCGCCGAACTCGACACCCACGATGTCCCAATGTTCACCGGGGGCACTGGTCCAACCGAGTTCGGCATCCAGGCTGATGAAACCGGCCGGCACCTTCCGATCCTAGCTGCGATCCAGCGCGGATTGCATGTCCTCGACGCTTCCGACCGGGGACGCGCGCTGGCCTTCCTCACCGTTCGGAAAGATGGAATCGAGGCGGCCTTTCAGAGTTTGCGCGAATTCCTCGCGGCCGCGGCCGCGGCCATGCGAGACCAGGATTTCGCGGTGAATGGCGGCCTTGATCCGCTCGATCGCCTGAAGGTCGATGATTCCGGCCGAGACCAGTTCGGAGCAGAGCTGGAGCAGGCCGGCGGCGGTTGCGTGGGCGCGCAAGCCGATGAAATCCATCGTGTCGTGAAGCTGCCGCGTGTCGTCCGGTTGTCCGCTCATGGCTGTTTTCTCCTACTCACGCGCTACGATAACGAAACGCGCCCGGCCCTTACAGCGACAAGGGATGGTGCTGAAGGAACACGGCCGCGCCCGCCGCGAAGCCCGATACGCAAAGGAACACCGGATGCGCGGCCAGTTTGTCGAGCAGTTTCATTGGTATCTTCCTGAACTTCCTATTCGATCGTGCGCGGGGTTGCCGCGCCCGGTCATGCGGCGTCACGTCGCGACGTCTGGGGCTTGCTGCCAGCCGCCGCCGAGCGACAGGAACACCGCCACGAGGTAGCTGGAAAGCTGCGCCTCCGACTGGGCGAGCGCCTGCTCGGTCTGGGCAAGCGAACGCTCGGCCTCCAGCACGATCTGGAAGCCCTCGCGGCCGGCCTGGTAGCGAAGCCGGGCGATCCGCGCCGCCTGGGCGCTGTTCTCGCGCGCGCGGCGAAGCGTCGCCACCCGGTCGAGCTCGTTGCCGTAGCGGGTAAGCGCGCTTTCCGTTTCCTCCAGTGCGCCGAGCCAAGTGCCGTCGAAGCGGGCCAGTGCCGCCTGCGCGCCGGCTTCGGCCTGGGCGATGCGGGCGCGGGCGAGCGACCTTTTGGGAAAGCTCCAGCTGATCAGCGGGCCAAGCCCGAAACGGAAGCCGTTTCCGGAGACGAGGCCGCCTAGCGAGGATGCGGTGGAGCCGAGCGACGCGCCGAGGCTGATGTCGGGATAAAGCTCGGCGGTGGCGACTCCGATCCGCGCGGTGGCTGCGGCAAGCTGCCGCTCGGCCTGGCGGATGTCTGGGCGGCGGGCGAGAAGCGAAGCGCCGCTGCCGACCGGAACAGGCTGCGTCAACGCAGGCGATTTCGCGCACGCCGCGACCACAGCCGGGAACTCCGCGGGCGGGCGGCCGGTCAGGACGGAAAGGCGGTACAAGGCGGTGCGGCGCTCCGACTCAAGGGTCGGGAGCTGCGCGCGAGTCTGTTCGAGCAGCGAGCCCGCCTGGCCGGTATCCAGCGCCGTGCCGCGCCCGCCGATGACCAGGCGCCGGGTGAGATCGAAGGTGCGCGCCTGGATGGCGACGCTTTCCTGCGCCACTTCGAGCTGGCGGCCGGCATTGCAGGCGTCGACATAGGCGCGCGCCGTTTCGGCGGCGACGGTGACCCGGGTAAGGTCGAAGGCGGCCTGCACCGCTTCCACATTGGCGCGGCTCGCCTCGGTTGCGCGGCGGATGCGACCGAACAGGTCGAGCTGGTAGCCGACGTCGAGCCCGACATCGAAATTGGTATCGGCGCCGCCGGGGCCGGGCTGGTTGGCATATTGCGCGCCGCCGGAGATTCCGGTCGAGGGCTGCCGCCCTGCCCGCGTCTCGCGCAGCACCGCCCGCGCCTGGGCGAGGTTCGCGGCGGCTACCCTGAGGTCGGTATTGGCGGTCAGCGCCTGCTCGATCAGGCCGTCGAGGACCGGATCGCGGAACAGGCTCCACCACTGGCCCGGCGGCTCATCGCCGGTGAAGGCGGGCGAGGTGGCGCTTGCGAACGGCACCTGCGCAGGCGCGGACGGCGCCGGAGTTTCGTAGTTCGGCCCCACGGTGGTGCAGGCGGCGAGCGCGAGCGCACTCACCAGTGGGAATACAAGCTTGCGGATCATTGCTTTGCTCCATCGTCCAGCAGCAGCGGCCCGTGGCCCCCGGCGTCGCTGGACGTGTCGTTGATGGTCGTCTTCTTCCGCCGCTTGAACCGGTACGTGCTGACGCCGCGGCTCACGACGTAGAAGACCGGCGTGAAGATCAGGCCGAAGACGGTGACGCCGAGCATACCGAAGCTCACCGCCGTGCCGAGCGCCTGCCGCATCTCCGCGCCGGGCCCGACGGCGATGGCAAGCGGGATGACGCCGAAAATGAAGGCGAAGCTGGTCATCAGGATCGGGCGAAGGCGCGAACTTGCGGCGGTGACGGCCGCCTGGAAGCGGTCCATGCCCTGCTCCTCCTCCGCCTGCTTGGCGAATTCGACGATGAGGATCGCGTTCTTCGCGGCAAGCGCGACCAGCACGACGAGACCGACCTGGGTGAGGATGTTGTTGTCCATGCCGCGCAGGATCACGCCTGCGAGGGCGGCGAGGATGCACATCGGCACGATCAGGATCACCGCCATCGGCAAGGTCAGCGCCTCATATTGCGCGGCAAGCACCAGGAAGACGAACACCACGGCGAGCAGGAACACAATCGCCGAGCTGCCGCCCGCCGCCTGCTGCTGATAGGCAAGGCCGGTCCATTCGAACGTCATGCCCTGCGGCAGGTTTTGGGCGGCAAGTTCCTCCATGACCCGCAGGGAATCGCCGGACGAGACGCCCGGCGCCGCCGCGCCCTGCAGTTCGACCGCGGGGAACAGATTGTAGCGCACCACGCGCGCCGGGCCGCTGTCGTTGCGGAGCGTCGCCACCGAGGACAGCGGCACCATCTGGCCCGACGCGGAGCGGACCTGGAGCCGGCCGATGTCGGACAGATCGTCGCGCGCCGTCGGCTCGGCCTGGGCGGTGACCCGGAAGGTGCGGCCGAACAGGTTGAAGTCGTTGACGTAGGTCGATCCCAGGTAGGTGCCGAGCGCTTCGTAGACCTGCGCAGGCTGGACGCCGAGGAGCTGCGCCTTGTCGCGATCGATGTCGGCATCGACGCGCGGGGCGCCGGTGTTGAACAGCGAGAAGACCTGGCTCACTTCCTTTTTCTGGGCGGCGGCGCCCATCATCCCGAAGGTCGCCTGCTCCAGGGCGCCATAGCCGGCGCCGGTGCGGTCCTGGATCATCATCACGAAGCCGTTGCCGGTGCCGAGGCCGGGGACCGCGGGGGGGGCGATCACGAACACATTGGCGTCCTCGATGCCGCCGCCCATCGCCTGGGTCAGCGCCGCCGACAGATCGTTCGCCGAAAGGCCGTTGCCGTTGCGGTCCGCCCAATCGGTGAGCTTGATGAACATGGTCCCGGAGTTCGACGATTGCGAGAAGCTGGCGCCGTCGAGGCCGGCGAAGGTCGCCGCATCGACAACCCCGTGCGTCTTGCGCACGATCTGGTAGGCGCGGTTGAGCACTTCGCTCGTCCGCTCGAGCGAGGAGCCCGGCGGGAGCTGCACGACGCCAATCAGGACGCCCTGGTCCTGCTCGGGAATGAAGCCGGTGGGCGTCGAGGTTAGCGTCACCCCGGTCAGTGCCAGCAGGCCCGCATAGATGGCAAGCATGATCCCGGACTTGCGAATCACCTGCGCCGTGAAGCGCCCGTAGCGGTCCGACAGCCAGTCGAAGCCGGCGTTGAACTTGGCGGCGGCCCAGCGCACGGGCCGGGTGAAGCGGTTGCCCGTGCCATGATGCTCCTGGTGCGGCTTGAGCAGCAGGGCCGCCATGGCCGGCGACAGGGTCAGCGACACGGTGAGCGAGATCAGCGAGGCCGCGGCGATGGTGACCGCGAACTGGCGGTAGAAGATGCCGGGAATGCCGGACACGAAGGCCGTCGGGATGAACACCGCGGTCAGCACCAGGCCGATTGCGATCAGGGCGCCTGAGACCTCACGCATCGTGCGGTGTGCCGCTTCGCGCGGGCTGAGGCCGTTTCGGATATGCTTTTCCACCGCCTCGACAACCACGATCGCGTCGTCGACGACGATGCCGACGGCGAGCACAAGCGCGAACAGCGACAGCGAGTTGATCGAGAAGCCGAGCATCAACTGCACCGCGAAGGTGCCGATCAGCGCCACCGGAATGGCAAGGATCGGGATAATCGCAGCGCGCCATGTCTGGAGGAAGATCATGACCACGATGATGACCAGGATGATCGCCTCAATCAGCGTATGCTGCACGCCCTCGACGGATGCCGCAACATATTCGGTCGGGTTGTAAGGGATCGAGAACTGAATGCCGGGCGGGAAGGTCTTGGCCGCTTCCTTTACTTCGTTCAGCACCAGATCGGCGGCGTTGAGCGCGTTGGAGCCGGGCTGCTGAATGATCGCCAAGGCAATGCCGCGCTTGCCGGTGAAGGACGCCTGGATTCCGTAATCCTGGCTGCCGAGCTCGACCCGCGCGATGTCGCGCACCCGGGTGGTCGCGCCGCCCGCATCGGTCTTGATCACCACATCGGCGAACTGCGCCGGATCGTTGAGCCGGCCCTGCACTTCGATGGGAAGCTGGAAGGCGGGATTACCGTTGGCGTAAGGCGGCTGGCCGAGCGCGCCGCCCGCCACCTGGACGTTCTGGGTGCGAAGCGCGGTGACGATCTCTCCGGCGGTGAGGTTGCGCGCCGCCGCCTTGTCCGGATCGATCCAGATCCGCATCGAATAATTGCCGCCGCCGAACACGTTCACGCCGCCGACGCCTTCAAGGCGGAGCAGGCGATCGCGCAAGGTGGTGTTGGCGAAGTTGCCGATATAATCGACGTCCAGATTGGGATCGGTGGACGTAAGCGCCACGATCATCAGGAAGCCGCTGGACGCCTTGGCGACGGTGACGCCGATCTGACGCACCTGCTCGGGCAGACGCGGCTCGGCGAGGGCGACGCGGTTCTGGACCAGCACCTGCGCGGCATCGAGATCGGTGCCGGCCTCGAACGTCACGGTGATCGCCGCCGCGCCGTTGGTGGACGAGGAGGAGATGTAAAGCATGTCCTCGACGCCGTTGATCTCCTGCTCCAGCGGCGCAACCACGGTTTCGGCCATGGTCTCGGCGGAGGCGCCGGGGAAAGCGGTGTTGATGGTAATCGTCGGCGGCGCGATCTCGGGATATTGAGAAAGCGAAAGCTGCGGATAGGCAAAGGCGCCGATCAGCGTGATGAAGACGGCGATCACGGCGGCAAAAATCGGCCGCTCGATGAAGAAGCGCGAGATGTTCACGGGTTCGTCCTTCGCTTAGCGGGCGGCGGGGGCGGCGGCGCCCCCGACCGGCGTGGCGATGGATGCGGGTGCGACGGAACTCGGCGCGGGCGCGGGCTCGGGGCCGCCGGACGCCTGGATGCGGCCAAGCTTGGGCTGCACCTTCTGGCCCGGGCGGGCGCGCTGCAGGCCGTTGATGATCACCCGTTCGTTGGGCGCGAGGCCGCTGCGGATGACTCGGAGGTTGCCGACCAGGGGGCCGAGCTCGACCGGGCGGGCGATCACGGTGCCGGCGCGATCGACGACGTAGAGAACGCGGCGGGCGGCGTCGGTCACCACCGCCGTGTCGGGGACGAGCAGCGCCTGGTAACGCTGCGAGGCGGCAAGGCGCATGTGGCCGAACATGCCGGGCTTCAGGAAGCCGCCGGTGTTGGCGACCACGGCGCGCGCCCGGACGGTGCCGGCACTGCTGTTCACCACCGGATCGACGAAATCGAGCACGCCGGCGTGGACGTAGGTGGTCTCGTCCTGGAGGCGGATGCGCACGGGCGTGCCGGCGCGGGTGCCGCCCGCCTGGCGCTGGTATTTGAGAAGAAGCCCTTCCGAGCCTTCAAAGGTGAAGTGCAGCGGATTGGTGGAGACAATGGTGGTGAGCACCGTCTGGTCGGCGGTGACCGAGTTGCCGGCATCGACGAGGCGCTGCGAGATCTGGCCGGAGATCGGCGCGGTCACCCGGGTGAAGCCGACATTGAGCTGCTGTGCGCGGATCGCGGCATTGGCGGCGGCGACATCGGCCTCGCCGGTGCGCACGCCGGCCTGGCGCTGCTCCACTTCCTCGGTGCTCGCCGCCTGCTGTGCGGCAAGCGCGCGCGAGCGGGCGAGTTCGGTGCGGGCGTTGGCGAGCGTCGCCTGGGCGCGGGCGAGCTGCGCCTGGGCTTGGGCAAGCGCCGCCTGGGTGGGCCGCGCGTCGATGGTGAACAGGAGTTGCCCGGCACGAACGAATTGGCCGTCCTGGAAGTGCACCGCCTGAAGGTAGCCGGTGGCGCGCGGCTTTACCTCGACGCTTTGCACCGCTTCGAACCGGCCGACGAAATCGTCCCAATCGACGACCTCCTGCACGGCGGGCGTCGCAACGGTGACCGGCATCGCCGGCGGCGCGGCGGCCTGCTCCTGGGCATCCGCCCCGCAGGCGGCAAGCGTAGCGGCGAGAAGAAACGGCAGCAGGCCGCGAGCAGCGGCCAGACGGAGTGCGGACATGAGCGGGCTTTCGAGCAAATATCGGCCGGAAAAAACAGGGGCTGTACGGAACGCCGCCCCTCCGGCGGATGGGCACCTAAGAGGCCGTTCAGGTGAAGTCAACAGGTGTAGGCATAAAATGTCAGCACTGGTTGACTTTTATTTGCTTAGGCACGAAATGGCGGAGAAAGAGGATCTATGACAACGCGCATCAAGAACGCAGCGGCCACCCGCGAGGCGCTGCTCCAGTCAGCGCGCCGCCGTTTCCTGGAGGAAAGCTACAACGACGTCGGCCTGCGCGACATTGCGCGGGACGCCGGCGTCGATGTGGCGCTGGTTGCCCGCTATTTCGGGTCCAAGGAGGATCTGTTCCGCGAAGTGCTGCGCGGCACGTGCCCGCAATGGCTCGATCCCGAGGTCACCGCCGAAGAACTGCCCTCCTTTCTCGCCAAGCTGGTCGTCCAGGGCGCGGGCGAGGCGGAGGAGCAGGAGAATGCCAACCGTCTGTTGATCATCCTGCGCTCCTCATCCTCGCCGGCCATGTCCAAGCTCGTCTGCGGCTCATTCGAGGAAGACGTGCTGGAGCCCCTCGCCCGCCTCCTTCCCGGCGACGATGCAAGGGTGCGGGCCGCGATGGCGATGAGCATCCTGATGGGCATCAAGGTTCTGCGCACCGTGATGAGCATCGAGCCACTCCTCGCCTGCCAGCATGTCGATCTGGAGGCCAAGATCGAGCGGCTGCTGAGGCAGGCCCTGTTCGGCTGACGGCTGAGGCCGGGTGTCCGGCGCAAGAGTCAGGCGAGGACGAACTTCAAAATGCCGTAGCCGCTCGTAATCAGAAGCACCGCTCCGACCAGGATAAGCAGCCGCTTGGGCGCGATCTTGCTTGCAAAATAGCCGCCGAGCGGTGCGGCCAGCAGCCCGCCGATCAGGAGACCCACGGTGGCGCTGGTGAACGCCTCCCAGCCGAGCGCGGCGATAAAGGTCGCCGAGATGGTGACGGTGAGGAAGAACTCGGCGGTGTTGACGGTGCCGATGGTGCGGCGTGGGTCTGCGCCCTGGAGGAGGAGGTTGCCGGTCACCACCGGTCCCCAGCCGCCGCCGCCCGACGCGTCGAGGAAGCCGCCGGCAAAGCCAAGCGGGCCGACCCATTTGGGCTCCCGCGCCTTGGGCGGGAACATCAGGCCGCGCCAGATCAGGTAGATCGCGATCGCAGCGAGATAGGCGAGCACGATCGGCCGAGCCGCGTCGGCGTGGATCTGGGTCAGCACATAGGCGCCCAGCACGCCGCCGATCACCCCGGGGATGACGAGCCGGCCGAACAGCTTCCAGTCGACGTTGCGGTGGAGGACATGGCTGATGCCGGACGCGGCCGTGGTGAAGCTTTCCACCGTGTGGACCCCCGCCGAAGCCGCCGCGGGCGGCACGCCAAGGCTGATCAGCAGGGTGCTGGAGATGACTCCGAAGGCCATGCCGAGGGCGCCGTCGATGAGCTGGGCCGCGAAGCCCACGGCAACGAACGGCAGAATGGCGGCGACGACGTCCGGACTCATGCAGCGGCTCCAAGGATGCCGGCGCGATGGACGAAGTCGCCGAAACGCTCGCCCGCCTGCCGCTCGCGGGCATAGCGCCCGAGGAGCTCGCCCACAATCTCCAGGATCGCCGCTTCGCCGATATTCTCGCGATAGAGCGTGTTGAGCCGCTCGCCGTGAAAGCCGCCGCCGAGGTAGAGATTGTACTTGCCGGGCGCGCGGCCGGTGAAGGCGATTTCCGCCACGTAGGGGCGGGCGCACCCGTTGGGGCAGCCGGTCATGCGGATGGTGATCGGATCGTTGAGGAGGCCGTGCTCGGCCAGGATCGGCTCGATGCGGGTGACGAGATCGGGGAGGTAGCGCTCGGCCTCGGCCATCGCCAGCGGGCAGGTGGGAAGTGCGACGCAGGCCATGGAATTGAGGCGAAGCGCGCTGCTCCAGCCGTTCCCGGTTAGGCCATGCTGGGCGAGCAGGGCGTCGAGCGCGTTGCGATCCCCCTCCTCCACGTCGGCGACGACGATGTTCTGGTTGGGCGTCAGGCGGAACTTGCCCTTGTGGACGTGGGCGATGGCGCGGATCGCTTCCATCATCGGCTTTCCGGGACGGTCGATGACCCGGCCGTTTTCGATGAACAAGGTGTAGTTCCAGCGGCCGTTGTCGGTGCGCTGCCAGCCGAACACGTCGCCGTTGGTGGTGAGCGCGTAAGGCCGTGCCGGAGCGAAGGGCACGCCCATGCGGCGCTCGATTTCGGCCTTGATGAAAGGCAGGCCCTTGTCGTCGATCGTGTATTTGAAGCGAGCGCGGGCGCGGGTCTTGCGGTTGCCGTAATCGCGCTGGACCGAGATGATCGCGTCGGCGGCCGCGACGAGCTGGTCCTTTGGAATGAAGCCGATCACGTCGCCGAGGCGCGGATAGGTGCTCGGCTCGTTGTCGGTGCGGCCCATGCCGCCGCCGATCGTGACGTTGAAGCCTTCGACGCCTTCGGGGCCCGGGATTGCGATGAAGCCGAGATCCTGGGTGTAGACGTCGATGTCGTTGGACGGCGGGACGACGAAGCCGATCTTGAACTTACGGGGAAGGTATTGCTTGCCGTAGAGCGGCTCCTCTTCTTCGGACGTCGCCACCCGCTCCTCGCCATACCAGATTTCATGGTAGGCGCGGGTCTTTGGAATGACGTGATCGCTGAGCTGCTTGGACAGCAGGGCGACCTCAGCGTGGAGGGCGGAGTCCTCCGGGCTGGCGGTCGCCATCACCGTGCGCGCGTCGTCGCCGCAGGCGGCGATCGTGTCGAGCAGCACGTCGTGGAGGCCCTGGATGGTGGGCTTCAGATCCTCTTTCACAACCCAGTGGAACTGGAAGGTCTGGCGTGTGGTGAGGCGGATCTGGTCGCCGCCATGGGCGCGGGCGAGCTCGTCGATCTTCAGCCACTGCTCGGTTGTGCACACGCCGCCCGGCAGGCGCACGCGGACCATGAAGGTGTATGCCGGCTCCAGCTTCTGGCGGCGCCGCTCGTCGCGGATGTCGCGGTCGTCCTGCTGATAGATTCCGTGGAACTTCATCAGCTTGTTTTCGGCGAACTTCACCCCGCCGGTGATGCGGTCGAGCAGCCCTTGGTCGATCGTGCCGCGCAGGTAGTCGCTGTTATACTTCAGCATCTCATCGGGGCCGAGCTGGTCGAGCGGCTGGGAGACGTCGGTGCTGCGGTCGATGATGGTGTCGGTGGTCATGGGTTCAGTCCAGAAGAGAGGAAATCCGGGGCGTAAAATCCGAACCGTTCGTGTCGAGCGAAGTCGAGACACCCTTTCGAGCGAAGCCGAGAACAGCCCGCCTCGGCTTCGCTCGGCAGGGCCTCTCGACTTCGCTCGAGGCGAACGGGTGGGGATCGGCGAACGGGTAGGGATGGGCGAAGGCGTGAGGATGGGCGAACGGGCGGGGAGGTTTGGTCACTTCAATACACGTCGCGCTGGTAGCGGTGGTCGCTGGCGAGCTTGAGGACATAGGCTTCGGCGGTGTCGCGCTCGACGCGGCCCTGATCGGCGACGATGCGGATCAGGGTGTCGTGGACGTCGCGCGCCATGTGCTTTTCGTCGCCGCAGACGTAGAGGTGCGCGCCGTCCTCGAGCCAGGCGTAGAGGTCGCGGGCCTGTTCCAGCATGCGGTGCTGGACGTAGACCTTGTCGGCGGAGTCGCGGGAGAAGGCGACGTCCATTCGGCCCAGCACGCCGTTCTCCAGCCAGCCTTGCCATTCGGTCTGGTAGAGGAAGTCGGAGCGGAAGCTGCGCTCGCCGAAGAACAGCCAGCTCCTGCCCCCCTGCCCCGCTGCTTCGCGGTGCTGAAGGAAGCCGCGATAGGGCGCCACGCCGGTGCCGGCCCCAATCATGATGATCGGTGCCTCGTCCCTGGGCAGCGCGAAATGCGGGTTGTGCTGGATGTAGACGGGGAGCGTATCGCCCGCCTCGAGCCGGTCGGCGATCTGGCTGGAGGCGACTCCGGCGCGGGGCGAACCGTGGAGGTCGTAGCGCACCGGGGCGACGGTGAGGTGCGCTTCGTCCTCGACCGCCGCCATGCTGGACGCGATCGAGTAGAGCCGCGGCTGCAGCGGGCGGAGGCCGGCAAGCAGGCTTTCAGGCTCGATGCCCGGCAGCGGGAAGCGGCGGACGATGTCGACGACGTGGTTGCCGTGGAGAAACAGCATCCGATCCGCCGCGCGCTCTTCGCCGCACAGGGCTTCGAGTTCGGCGGCGCCGGAGAGCTTTGCCCATTGGTCGATGAAGCGCGGGCTCGCGGTGGTGATCTCGAAGCGCTGCGTCAACGCGTCCGCGAGCGGGATGGTCTCGCCCTTCACCGTCACCGGCGCGTCGGCGGCAAGGCCGGTGGCGTCCAGCAGGCCTTCAACAACCTCTGGCGCGTTCACCGCCGCGATGCCGAGCGCGTCTCCGGGTTCGTACGCCAGACCGGAGCCGGCGAGGTCGAGTTCGAGATGCCTTGTTTCCTTGCTCGAATGGCGGCCGACGATGAGGACGTTTTCGAGCACCGTCGCGGCGAAGGGGTTCTTCTTGTCGTGCGCGGACGGGGCGGAGGCCGCCGTTGCGGGCGGGATCGCGAGAGTGGGCGCAGCCGAGGCGGCCAGGTCGGCGGCGAGCCTGTCGACCACCGCGGCTGACCATGCAGCGGCGGGATCGTCATAGTCGATGTCGCAATCGACGCGCTCGCCGATGCGCTTGGCGCCGAGTTCTTCGAGGCGGCTGTCGATGCGCTTCCCGGCTTCGCAATATTTCTCGTAGGTCGAATCGCCGAGCGCAAGGACGGAGAAACGGACATTCTCCAGCCGCGGCGCGCGCTTGCCCTCCAGGAACTCGAAAAAGGCGATGGAGGGCTGCGGTGGATCGCCCTCGCCGTAGGTGCTGACGATGACCAGCAGGTCCTGTTCGTCCTTGAGGCCGCGCACCTTGTAGTCGGCCATGTCAGCAAGCTGCGGCGACAGGCCGCGCTCGGCCGCGGCGGCGGCGAGCGCCTTGCCGAGGTCGCGGGCGTTGCCGGTTTCGGTGCCGTAGAGGATGGTGAGGGTTCGCCCCTGCGGTGCTGGCGCGGCCGGTGCCTCGGCTCCGCCGGCGCGCAGCAAGCCTGCGTCGAGGCCTGCGAAATAGCCGCTGATCCAGCGCGCCTGCGCGGGGCTCAGCGAGCGGGCAAGCGCCTCGATATGCGTCCACTGATCCACGCTGAGCGCACCCTCGGCGAATTGCTGCGCGACGGTCACTGACAGGTCCTTTCGATGTGCAATGCAGCGCGGATCAGATCACCCATTCGTCCGCTCCTTCCGGCTCGCCGTCGCCGGCCTCGACAATGCGGCCGGGCCGGGCCTCTCCGTCGGGTGCTTCGACCGTTAGGAAAACATGCACCCCTGCGGCGCTCATCAGCTTCGCGACCTCGCGGGCACGGCGCACCGTCTCGCTTTCGTCGAGGGAAAGGAGGCCGCTCAGCGCCGCCTCGTCGAGCACGAAGGCGGGGCGGCCGAGGGCCTTCTGCCGCTCCGCGGCGTGCCGCGCCCAAATGCCGCGGTTGCCGCCCACGACCCAACTTATGCTTCCCGCCGAAACCGCCTCGCCGGCGGCGCGCAGCGGGTTGCTTGGGAAGCCGGTGACGAGCCCCGCCGCGACCGTCGCGTGAGTCACCTTGTCGACCAAAATGAAGCCGCCGAGCCGCCGGTTGTCGGCGTAGCGCACGGGCGGGATGTTGCGGTCGAGGTCGATCTGGACTTCGCCGATGTCGTTCAGGCCCAGCGTGATGCCGCGCTTCTGCTCCATCGTGTTGACGTCCACGATCGGGCCGACTCCGCCGACGCTGGCCGACACGGTCTGGGTGCCAAGCTTGAGCCAGTAGGAGCGGTGCGGCACCAGCGCTTCGTCGGCCATCCAGACCAGGGTCGCATCGATCCGCGACACCGGCTCGGCCGCCGCTTCGGGCGCCGCAAGGATGTTGCCGCGCGAGCAATCCACCTCGTCGGCAAGGGTCAGCGTCACCGACTGGCCGGTCACCGCCTCGGCAAGCTCGCCGTCGAAGGTGACGATGCTTGCCACCGTGGAGCGGCGGCCGGTGGGCAGCACCGCGATCTCGTCGCCGACGCGCACGCGGCCGCTGGCGATCCGCCCCGCATAGCCTCGAAAGTTCTGGTTGGGCCGGTTCACCCATTGGACCGCCATGCGGAACGGCGCCTCCGCATCGGCGTGCGCCTCGACCGTCACTGTCTCGAGATGCGCGAGCAGCGCCGGCCCGTGGTACCAGGGCATCGCATCGGAGCACGTGCTGACGTTGTCGCCGGTCAGGCCCGACACCGGAATGGCGGTGAAGTTCTGGATCCCCGCTTCGTCGGCAAAGGCGCGATACTCCGCGACGATGCGCTCGAACACGGCTTGGTCGCTGCCGACCAGGTCCATCTTGTTGATCGCAAGCACGAGATTGCGGATGCCGAGCAGGTGGACAAGGTAGGAATGGCGCCGCGTCTGGGTGAGCACCCCCTTGCGCGCGTCGATCAGGATGACTGCGAGATCGGCGGTGGACGCGCCGGTCACCATGTTGCGGGTGTATTGCTCGTGCCCCGGCGTGTCGGCGACGATGAACTTGCGCTTGTCGGTTGCGAAGAAGCGGTAGGCGACGTCGATGGTGATCCCCTGCTCGCGCTCGGCGGCGAGGCCGTCGACGAGAAGGGCGAGATCGAGCCCCTCCCCTTGCGTGCCGACCTTGCGGCTGTCGCTGGCGAGTGCGGCGAGCTGATCCTCGAACAGCATCTTGGAATCGTAAAGCAGGCGACCGATCAGCGTCGACTTGCCGTCGTCCACCGAGCCGCAGGTGATGAAGCGGAGCAGCGACTTGCGGCCCGCCGCTTCAAGGTAGGCGTCGAGCTCGGCGCGTGCGGTGTCGGCCGGCGACCGTGTTTGAAAGGTGGTCGCCATCTTAAAGATGCTCCCCGGCACGGGGAATGCCCAGGCCGCCCGTCCCCCGGACGGGCTGCGAATTGCTGGGAGCAGTTCGCACCCGGGCATGACCGCCGGCGAAGCCGATGGTGGAGGGGGCCCAGAGCCGTAACACCTCCCCCTTGATCGACACGTGCGCGAGACCGCCGGGCCCCCTCCACCAGCCTGCGGCTGGTCCCCCTCCCCGTCCCGGAGAGGAATGAAACGGCGTCGCCCTCAGAAGTAGCCTTCCTGCTTCTTGCGCTCCATGCTTGCGCCGGAATCGTGGTCGATCGCCCGGCCCTGGCGCTCGGAGGTGGTGGCGACGAGCATCTCCCCGATCACTTGGGCGAGCGTCGTGGCCTCGCTCTCCACCGCGCCGGTCAGCGGGTAGCAGCCGAGGGTTCGGAAGCGGATCGAGCGCTCCACCGGCACCTCGCCCTCGCGCAGTGGGAAGCGGCCGTCGTCGACCATAAGCAGCATCCCGCTGCGCTCAACCGTCGGGCGTGGGGCGGCGAGGTAGAGCGGCACGATCGGGATGTTCTCGGCGTAGATATATTGCCAGATGTCGAGCTCGGTCCAGTTCGAGAGCGGGAAGACGCGGATCGTTTCCTTGGGGCCCTTGCGCGCGTTGTAGAGGCTCCACAGCTCCGGACGCTGGTTCTTTGGGTCCCAGCGGTGCTGGGCGGTTCGGAAGCTGAAGATCCGCTCCTTGGCGCGGCTCTTCTCCTCGTCGCGCCGGGCGCCGCCGAACGCCGCGTCGAAGCCATGGAGGTCGAGCGCCTGCTTCAGCCCTTCCGTCTTCCACATGTCGGTGTGGAGGCCGCCATGATCGAACGGGTTGATGCCCTGCCGCTCGGCCTCCGGATTGCGATAGACGAGCAGCTCCATGCCGCTCTCCGCCGCCACCTGGTCGCGAAGGGCGTACATGTCCCTGAACTTCCAGGTCGTATCGACGTGAAGGAGCGGGAATGGCGGCGGCGCGGGGAAGAAGGCCTTGCGGGCAAGGTGCAGCATCACCGCGGAGTCCTTGCCGACGGAGTAGAGCATCACCGGCTTGTCGGTCTCGGCGACCACTTCGCGCATGATCTCGATGCTCTCGGCCTCGAGCTGTTCGAGGTGGGTGAGGGTGCGGGCGGTGAAGGAGGCGGGCGCGTTCACGAGGCTATCCTGAGCGGAAGGAGGTAGGCGGCGGCGGCGGACGCGACATGCTCGCGCGCCACCCAGCCGACGATGAGAAGAACCGGCGCTCCGGCGGGGAGCGAGGGGGCGAGGCTTGCGATCTCGGATATGGTCGCGCCGACATGCGCCTGGTTCGGCAAGGTCGCGGAGGCGACGGCGACGGCGGGCGTTGCCGGATCAAGGCCCTTGGCGAGCGCCTTGCGGGCGAACTCGGCAAGCGTCTTGCGCGGCATGTAGAGAACGGTGGTGGCGCGGCGGTCGGCGAGCGCACCCCAGTCGATGTCCTGGGGAAGCTTGCCGTCGGCGCCGTGGCCGGTGACGAACTGGATGCGGCGCGCCTTTTTGCGCTCAGTCAGCGAAAAGCCGAGCGCCGCGGCCGCGCCTTGTGCCGCCGAAATGCCGGGGACGATCGTCACGGAAACACCCGCGGCGCGGCAGGCGTCGATCTCCTCCGTGGCACGGCCGAAGATCAGCGGATCGCCGCCCTTGAGGCGCACGACTGTTTCACCTGCCAGTGCCAGCGCAACGATCTGTGCGTTGATCTCGTCCTGACTGCAGGAGGCTCCGCCGCCCCTCTTCCCAACGGCCACGCGCTTCGCCTCGCGGCGGGCGAGTTCGAGGATTTCGGGGCCGACGAGGTCGTCGTAAAGGATCACGGTCGCGGTCTGTAGCGCCCGCACCGCCTTGAGCGTCAGCAGCTCCGGGTCACCCGGCCCGGCACCAACGAGGGCAACGCTGCCCACACGCGGCTGCTCGGCGCCTTTGAGCAGCGCCTCGAAGTCCGCCTGACCCGGAGCACGATCGACATTCGCCCACGCCGCTTCGGTGAAGCGCTTCCAGAACGCCCGCCGCGCGCCAAATTCCCCGAGGCGCCCCTTGAGCTGCGGCCGCCAGGCAAGCGCCGCCTTCGCCCAGCCAGAGAGACCAAGCGGCAACACGCTCTCGATCCGCGCGCGGATAGATTGCCCAAGCATCGGCGCGCCGCCATCCGTTGAGATTGCCACCACAACCGGCGCGCGGTTGACGATGGTCCCGAACTGGAAGTCGCACAGGTCGGTCTGGTCGATGATGTTGACCGGCGCTCCGGCAATCCGCGCCGCCGCGACGAAGGCCAGCGCTTCGCTGCGCTCCGGCATGTCGGCGATCGCCAGTGCGGCGCCTTTCAGGTCGGCCGGGGTCCAGCCACCGGCGAGATGAAGCACGTCGGCACCCGCCGCTTGCAACAGCTCAACCTTCCACTCGGCACCTTCGGACGCGCCGACGATCACCACCTTGCGCCCCGCCACCTTGTGGAAGACCGGCAGATTGGGAAGCGGTGCGATCCGCGCGGGGACTGCCTCGAGGCTACGGTCCATGCTCATGCTGCCTTGCTCCGGACGAGGCGGCCATCGGCGCCGACGTGAAGGCCGCATTCCTTGGCCTCGTCGCTTTCCCACCACCAGCGGCCGGCGCGCTCCGGCTCTCCCGGCGCAATGGCTCTGGTGCAGGGCTCGCAGCCGATCGAGACGAAGCCCTGCGCGTGGAGCGCGTTCACCGGCACGCCGAGCGTCTCGCACGCGGCGGCGACCTCGTCGCGCGTCCAGTCGAACAAGGGCGCCGCCTTGGTGAGGCTGCGTTCGGTGTCCCAGCTCTGCAAGGCAACCAGCGAGCGCCCGCCTGACTGGTCGGAACGAAGGCCCGTTACCCAGACCGCGGCCCCGGCAAGTGCACGGCCAAGCGGCTCGACCTTGCGCACGGTGCAGCAGGCGATCCGCGCGTCCCTGGAATGGTAGAACCCGTTGATCCCGGAATCGGCCACCATCGCCGAAACCGTTTCCGCCTGCGGGTAAATGGCGCGGATGCGGACGCCGTAGCGCTCCTCCGTTTCCTGCCAGAGCGTGTAGGTCGACGGAAAGAGGCGGCCGGTGTCGAGCGTCACCACCTCGATCGCAAGGCGCTCGGTAAAAATGTGGTGGGCGATAAGCTGGTCTTCGATCCCGAAGCTGGTCGTGAACACGATCCGGCCCTCGATCGATGCACGCAGCGCATGCAGCCGCGCGGCGATGTCCCCGCCGCCGGGCTTGCGCACGTCGAGGATGTCGGCGTTGCGCCTCGACATATCCGCCTCTGCCATCTGATCCTCGGGAAATTAGAAGAATCTTCCAAAAGGCGTACGAACCCGCCGGAACGGGTCAGGATCGCTAAAATGGAAGCTGCGCCTGCAATCTCAGATATTCCCCAGCGCGGAGGCAAACAACAGCTCCCGGGAGATAACATGGCTGTTGCCCTGCCAGGCGAGCGGAGTAGAAGTTTCTTCCAAATTCGGGAGCTGAACCGCATGGATGTGATCGACAGGAAGATCCTCGCCATCCTTCAGGAGGACGCGTCCCTCTCCGTTGCCGATGTCGCGGCGCGCGTGAACCTTTCCCAGTCGCCGTGCTGGCGGCGGATTCAGCGCATGGAGGAGAGCGGCGTCATCCAGCGCCGGGTGGTTCTCGCCGACCCGGAAGCGCTGGGCCTCGGCCTTACCGTCTTCGTCGCCGTCGAGACGGGCGATCACTCGGCTGAGTGGCTGGAGCGCTTCGGCGCGGCGCTGGCCGAGATGCCGGAAGTGATGGAGGTCTACCGGATGGCCGGCGACGTCGATTACCTGCTGCGGATCGCGGTCGGCAACATGGCCGCATATGACGCCTTCTACCGCCGGCTGATCGCGCTTCTGCCGCTCAAGAACGTAACCTCGCGCTTCGCCATGGAGCGGGTGAAGTTCACCACCGCTTACCCGGTCTGAAGCTCGGTCCCGATCAGCAGGCGGCGGTCTCGAACGTCATCGCGCTGGCCAAGCCCTGCTCACCGGAGACGGCCGTGGCGGGCATCAACTCGGCGGCCTTGCGCGAAAACAGGTCGGCAAGCGCCCGGCGCCGATCGCGCGCTTCCGGAGTCACCGCGCGCGCAGCCGCCCGAAGCTCCTCGGACGCGCGCCGTTCGTAATACAGTCGATTCGAAACCATCCACCCCGCTCCCCAGCGAAGCCGCAAGACTAACACCGGTTCGCGGATCCGCCAAAGCCCAGGCGTGAAATTCGCCGCAAACGTCGCTCCGCTTACCTTATCTTAGAAGTTCCCGGGGCATGTGGCCCAATCCGGGACAGCGGCATAAACCCCCTCCACCCCCCGGTGAATTCCCGCATTTTGTGGGTTATCTCGGCTCACGAAGCTGCCCGGACGATGTTTTGGAGGGGCGGCGCAAACAGGGAGAGACCGTCATGTCCAATCATTCAAGCGCGCTCCGCCGCCGCCTTCTCGCTGGGGCATTCGCCGCAGCCGCCTTTGCCGCACCGCAAATGGCGTCGGCAAGCATCATCTACGTGCAGCCGATCTACGACACCGGCACCGGCTTCGGCAACGAGCCCCGCTTGCTCACCGTGCAGGAGCGCGGCCCCCGGGCGGACGGCACCGAATCGGCCTGCGTCGGCGTCAGCGGCGGCCAGACCAGCGTCGGCTCCGGCAACTGCATCAGCGACAGTCAGGTCTTCAAGGGCAACGGCGTCACCAACGAAGGCGGCGACGAGGTCAACCCGGCGCGCGAAGGCAACAAGTACGACACGCCGACCATCGGCGAGCTCGGCTTCAACGGCGCCGAGGATATCGGCCTGATCTTCAACGCGACCGATCCGGCGGGCAATTCGATCAGCATCGACGATATCACGCTGAAGTTTTTCCTCGACGACGTGCTGATCGCGGCGATCGACGGCAACATGACCTTCGACATGACCGAAGCGGGTAACGGCGTCGCCGGCTTCCTCCTCGCCGTCGACGAAGAGCAGCAGGCCTATCTCAACTCCACCGTGTTCGGCCTCGGCAACTTCGCCGACGTCCGCATCGCGCTTGAAACCACCGTTTCCGCGGCCGCCGGCGGCCCGGAGAGCTTCTACGCAACCAACCTCAACCGCACGCCGACGACCTCCACGGGCTCCACCGGTTCGACCGGCGGCACCCCGGTTCCGGCGCCTGCCGGCCTCGGCCTCTTCGCCCTCGGCGCGCTCGGGCTCCTCGCCCGCCGCCGCCGCGGCAGCGTCGCAGCCTAAGGCGCCCAACGCCCGCGCGCCTGCTTTTCGAGGCGCGGGGGACTGGACAAACGCCTCTCCCATCGCCGACAGCCCGGTCCATGACCAGGCTGTCGGCTTTTGCTTTTGCGCTGTTGGCGCTCGTCTTCGCCCTTGCCCTCGGGTTTGGCGGACCCGAGTCACCGATTGATCGCTCGATCCTGATCGCAATGCAGATCGACGGGCTGGTCGGTGCCGCGCGGCTCCTCACCCGGCTTGGGGACTGGTGGGCCTATTTCTCCATTGGCGGCGTGGCCGCCTTGTGGCTTGCCTGGCGCGGACACCGCCGCCGAGCCCTTCTCCTCATAGCCCTGCTCCTTTCCGAGCGGCTGCTGGTAACCCTCCTCAAGCTATTGTTCGGCCGCGCCCGGCCCGATCCCCTCGGCCACCTCGATCCGGTGTCCACCTTATCCTTCCCGAGCGGCCATTCCACCAATTCGATGACGCTTGGATTGGGTCTCGCGCTGCTCCTCGCCTCACCGTCCCATCGCAAGCCGGCGGTCGCCGCGGCTCTGGTCTTCGCCTTCGCCGTCGGCGCGACTCGCCTGGTGCTCGGCGTTCATTGGCCAAGCGACGTCGCCGCGGGCTGGGCGCTTGGGACGCTATGGACGCTGCTTCTGGTGCGGCTAGCCGGGGGAACGTCTCCTTCGCCGCGGCATTGATTCCCTCCGAGCAAAAGGAGAGATTTGCATGACCGACCGCAACGATCGCGGCGCCGACCGCGCCGAAACGGCCCGCTTGAACGACGACAAGGACATCATCGAAGCGATGGAGGAAGGCCCCGCCTTCGCCAGCGCCGCGGGCGGCAACCTTCAGCGCGACATCGGAACTCGGGACGAGCTCAAGGAAGAAGTCGGCGACGGAGACGGCGTCACCCGGGTGCGCGACAGCGACAAGCCCGAGCAAGCGAACCTGCCCCGCTTCAACGACAGCTGAGGCCTGGCTCCCCCGGGGGCTCAGCCCTTGCGGAACACCAGCATCAGGTTGTTGGCGGGCATTTCGTGGAGGCTATCGAACAGCAGCCCCTGCCCCTCCGCCTCGGCCGCCACCGCTTCGAGGTTCCGCAGCCCCCATTCCGGATTGCGGGCCTTGAGCGACTGGTCAAAGGCTTCGTTGCTCGAGGCCGTCTCGACTCCCGCTCGCCGGTACGGGCCATAGAGCACCAGCGGTGCGCCGGTCCCGAGCAGCCGGACGGCGCCGCGCATCAGCCCCTC
>DASWMM010000436.1:0-10254 GCA_036399755.1 Allosphingosinicella sp. | reverse complement strand
CATTCGCCGCGGCCGAAGATGCGCTTTCCCGGACTTGCCGCGCGCATATAGTCGACCCGCAGATCGAGCGTCGCCTGGTGGCGGAAGCGTCCGAGCTTCACCCAGGTTGCCATGCTGGTCGCCATGTCCATCAGGCTGATGATCGGGCCCGAGGCGATGACCCCGCTTTCCGGCATGCCGATCAGCTTTTCCGAATAATCGAGGCCGAGCTCCACCCAATCGACGCCGTGGTCCACGTACAGGATGCCGAGCGCGCCGCCGTGGCCGACCTGGCTTGCATAGCGGGTGAAGAGTTCCGGATCGAAGCCCTTCATTCGCGACAGATCGGCGCGCTCCACGCTCACCCGGCGAGGCGCTGCGCGGTGGCGCGGACGAGTGCGATCATGTTGGGAATGCCCTGGGTTCGATTGGAGCTGAGCTGACTCTTGAGGTCGAATGGCGCCAGCTCCGCGTCCACGTCGGTGGCCAGAATGTCTTCCGGTCGCCGGTCCTGAACGGCAAGGAGGACGAGCGCGATGATCCCCTTGGTGATTGCGGCATTGCTGTCGGCAAGGAAGTGAAGCCTGCCGTCTTCGCGCGGCACCGGGTAGAGCCAGACGGAGGCTGAGCAGCCGCGCACCAGGGTCGCCTCGGTCTTGAGCGGCTCGGGCATCGGCTCCAGCGCGCGCCCGAGGTCGATCAGCAGGCGGTAGCGGTCGTCGGGCTCGAGAAGCTCGTAATCGAGCAGGACATCGTTGAGAGGCTGGCTGGTCATCGGCTGCCCGCTATCAGAGCCGGTGCGCGGCGAGAAGCCTTGCCCTCAGCGCAGCGCCCCATCGGCGATCGCCTCAAGCCGGCGGACCCGCTCGCGAAGGCCGCGAAGCTCGCCCGCCGAAGCTAGCCTCCCGCCGGTGCGCAGCGCTTCGCGGCGAAGCGCGAGCCACTGCCTCCAGGCCTTGAGCCCGGCGCCGCTGGCGAGCGCCAGTCCCGCCGCCGCGGCGCCGCTCAGCGCGAGAAGGAGGGTAGGGTCGTTCATCACCTTATTTGTCCCTCAGCGCCTCGATCTGGCGCTCCAGGCTGTTTTCCTTTTCCACCGTGATCCGCTCCAGAACCGCAAGGCGCTTCTTGAGATCGGCGACTTCATCGCGCAGCCGGACGTTCTCCGCGCTGTCGCCGGGGCCGTCCAGGCCGTCCGCGCCGCGGCCGTGCGAAGCCTGCTTCCCCCGAATGATGCTTGCGATCATCACCATCGCGACGATCAGCACCAACATCACTTGCCCACCGCTCATTCAAGCGCTCCCTTCCCTTGATTTCTCGCCGCTTCAGCCGACGCGCTGATCGCGAAGCTGTTCGATCTGTTCGATCACTTCGGTGCCGCGCGAGGTGGCGATCCGCTCCAACACCCGCACCCGCTCCTCCAGCCGCTCGGTCTGGCTGGCATATTGCTCGGCGCGGGTCACGGCCGCCTGGCTGATCGCGGCCATCTGCTTTTCCTTCAAGTCCAGCCAGCGCTTCATCACCCCGGCGAAGATCGCCGCCAACGGTATCAGCACCCAAACCCACGTCGCCATTGTCTATCCCCTGTTTGATTGCCGCCGCTCAGCGCAATTGTTCGATCTCGCGGGCAAGCCGCGTGTCGGCGCTGGTGACGTACATCTCCACTTCCGCCATCCGCCGGTCGATGTCGCGGAGCCGCGAGCGGACATCGCGCACCGAGCGGGCAGGGGAGGCGCGCACGCCCTGCCAGAATTTGGTCTGCTCCCGGTCCTGATCGTAAAGCTCGTTCGGCTTGCGCGGCGCCATCCAGGCGGCGACCATGTAGGCGACCAGCGTCCAGGGAAAGCCGCCGAGCAGGGTCAGCGCCACCGCGCCGATCCGGACCACCGTGGGATCAAGCCCGGTATAGTCGGCGATGCCGGAGCAGACGCCTTTCCATTTGCGGTTTTGCCGGTCGAGGTAGAATTTGGTGTGACGTGCGTCGGTCATCGACCCATCCTTCCCGGTTCGTTGCTGACGGTGCGGCCGCCGAAGAATTCGGAGCTCTCCGGCCGGCGCGGCGCCGGTGCATCCAGCCGTTCGGCGAGCGGATCGGAGGCGAGGGTGCGCCAGTTGGGATTTTCGGCGGTCAGGATGCGCTCAACCGTGCCCATCCGGTCTTCGAGCCGCCGGGCGAGGTCGTAAAGATCCTCCATCAGATTCTCATCGGCGGTGGTCAGCGTTGCGGCGGTTTTCCAGCGCGTGATGTAGTGGAGAATGATCCACGGCAACCCGATAAAGAGGATACCGACGACGACTACGGGTATGATTACCTCTTCCACGGTCTCAGTCCTCCTGCTGCTTGTTCATGCGCGCCTTCAAGGCCTCGAGCTCCGCGTCGACCTTTTCGGAAGAGCGCAGCTCCGCGATCTCCTCGTCAAGCGTCTTCGGCGCCCCCAATGCAAGCGCGTCGGCGCGGCCCTCGGCCATGTCGGCGCGGCGCTCCAGGACATCGAAGCGCGAAAAGGCCTCATCCACCTTGGTGCCGGCATACATTTCGCGCATGCGGATTCGGTTGGTGGCGCTTTCGAGCCGGCTCTGGATCGCGCTCTGCCGGGTGCGTGCCTCGCGCAGCTTGCCTTGCAGCTTGGCGATGTCGGCTTCGGAGGCGCGGAGCGTTTCGTCGAGGATGTCGATTTCGGCCTGGAGGCCGACCGCCATGTCGGCGGCCTTCTGGCGCTCGACCAAGGCGGCCTTGGCGAGATCTTCGCGACGCTTGGAGAGAGCCAGCTCGGCTTTCTCCGTCCAGCTATCGCCGAGCTTCTCGATGCGCGCGATTTGGCGGCGCATCTCCTTCTGGTCGGCGATCGTCCGGGCCGCCGAGGCGCGGACTTCGACCAGGGTTTCCTCCATCTCCAGGATGATCATTCGGATCATCTTCGCCGGGTCTTCCGCCTTGTCGAGAAGATCGGTGAAATTGGCGGCGATGATGTCGCGCGTCCGCGAAAAGATACTCATTCCTTGCTCCTTCAAACGCATAACAATGTGCGTCCCGAGGCCGGGCTTCGGAGAAGCCTGACCCCAAAACGCAGTCTAGACAAGGGTGCGCGGCGCGGCGCGAACCGCCGCCTCCGCCGGGCCCACCGCCGCCCCCACGGCCGTGAAGGTGAACAGCAAGGCGGCGAGGCTCGCCAGCACATGTTGCCCGATCCTGCTCGACTTCGACATGATGATCTCCCTTGAACCTTTTGCATCCGCCCCGCGGTGCTATGCCCCACCTCTAACAAGGGTCGTGCCAACTACTCGAAAGCGTTGGAAATCCGAGCTTTCCGCACGTTTTCAGGCTTCCCGCTATCTTTTCCCTTGCCAAGGTTCGGCGAATAGTCCCAACTTTCGGGAATGGAACGAAGCACGCAACTCGTCGGGCAATCCTCCTCCTTTCTCGACGCTGTCGAGCGGGCGAGCCGCGCCGCGCCGCTCGACCGGCCCGTTCTCGTCATCGGCGAGCGCGGCACCGGCAAGGAGCTGATCGCCGAGCGCCTCCACCACCTCTCCTCGCGCTGGGACGGGCCGCTGGTCACGATGAACTGCGCGGCGCTGCCCGAGACCCTGATCGAGGCGGAGCTGTTCGGGCACGAGGCGGGCGCCTTCACCGGCGCCACAAAGGTGCGGGTCGGCCGCTTCGAGGAAGCCGACGGCGGCACCCTGTTCCTGGACGAACTCGCCACCTTGAGCCAGGCCGCGCAGGAGCGGCTTCTGCGCGTCGTGGAATATGGCGAAGTGACTCGGATCGGCGCCTCGCGGCCGATGCGGGTCGATGTGCGGATCGTGGCCGCAACCAACGAGGATCTGCCGCGCCTTGCCGAGACGCAGCGCTTCCGCCCCGATCTGCTCGACCGGCTGTCGTTCGAAGTCGTCACCCTGCCGCCGCTTCGCCACCGCTCCAGCGACATTCCCATCCTTGCGGAGCATTTCGCCCGCCGAATGGCGCTGGAACTCGAATGGGAAAGCTGGCCGGGCTTCAGTTCGCGCGCCCAGGACCGGCTGCTGTCTTACTCCTGGCCGGGCAACGTGCGCGAGCTGCGCAACGTGGTGGAGCGCGCAGTCTACCGCTGGGAAAGCCCCGGCGAGCCGGTAGACTCGATCCAGTTCGACCCGTTCGAATCGCCCTGGCGCCCGCAAGTGGCGACCAAGGACGCCCAGCCCGCGCCCGCGCTCGCGTCACTCCCCACACCCGAAGCCGGTGAACCCGGCCAATCACTGGCGCTCGCCGATGGCGCCGGTCACGACCCGGTGAGCTGCGCCGATTTCCGCCTCGCGGTTGCCGAATATGAGAAAGCCATTCTTGCCGCCGCGCTGGAGCGCTGCCGCTGGAACCAGCGCGCCGCCGCGTCGGCGCTCAGCCTCAGCTACGATCAGCTTCGCCATGCCTTGAAGCGCCACCAGCTGATGTCCTGACGCCTTCCCTTGCGGCACTTCCTCCGCCACGCGCGTTTAGGGGCCAAGCGAGAGGAGGATTTGAATGCCGTTTACGCTACCCGAACTGCCCTTCGACAAAACCGCGCTTGGCGAATTCATGTCGGCCGAGACGCTCGATTACCACCATGGCAAGCACCACAAGGCTTATGTCGACAAGGTCAATGCCGCCCTGGGCGAGAAGGGCCTGGAAGGCGCCGCGCTCAGCCGGGTGATTCGCTCCGCCTCAGAAGGGGGCGATAAGGGCCTGTTCAACAATGCCGGGCAGATCTGGAACCACAATTTCTTCTGGCAGTGCCTCTCGCCGCCCGACGCGCAGCGCCCCGTCGGCCGCCTCGCCGCGCTGATCGAGGACGAATTCGGCTCCACCGACGCGATGCTGAAGAAGCTCGCCGACGAAGCGGTCGGCCATTTCGCAAGCGGTTGGGCCTGGCTGGTGCTCGACGGCGGCAAGCTGAAGATCACCTCGCTCCACGACGGCGACAGCCCGGTGGCGCATGACGGCATGCAGCCTTTGCTCACGGTCGATGTGTGGGAGCACGCTTATTACATCGACTATCGCAACGCGCGGCCCGCCTTTGTCGACGCGGTGCTCGGCAACCTCGTTAACTGGGAGTTCGTCGCCCAGAACCTCGACGGCGACGGCATCGGCCGCGCCGATCAGGAGGGCTGAGGCGAAGGGGGGCGAGGCGCACCCCTCCCTCCGCAGAGCGTCATCGGAAAGGCGGCAGAGTCAGTAAGGGAGGGGCAGGGGTGGGTTCTGCGCCTGCCCCCGGGCTGCCGGAAGTGTCGAACCCACCCCCGGCCCCTCCTTTCCACTGAAAGAGCCTGTCCGATGAGCGGAGCGCTGAGGGAGGGGAGTAGGGTGCCTCAGCTCTTGAGGCGGTAGCCGGTGCGAAAAATCCACCAGATCACACCTAGGCAGGTGAGCAGGAACGCCAGGGTGGCGAGCAGGCTGATGCCGACGCTGACGTCGCCGGCGCCGTAGAAGGTCCATCGGAAGCCGCTGATCAGGTAGACGACCGGGTTGAACAGGGTGATCGTCCGCCACGGCTCGGGCAGCATGTCGATCGAGTAAAAGGCGCCCCCGAGGAAGGTGAGTGGAGTCACGATCAGCATCGGGATGATCTGGAGCTGCTCGAAGCCCTTCGCCCAGATGCCGACAATGAAGCCGAACAGGCAGAATGTCGTCGCCACCAGGATCAGGAAAAGCAGCATCCAGAAGGGGTGCAGGATCGTGAAATCGACGAACAGGGTGGCGGTGAGAAGGATCACCAGCGCCACCGACGTCGCCTTGGTGACGGCCGCGCCGACATAACCGAGCACGATCTCGAAGGGCGACAGCGGCGCCGACAGCGGCTCGTAGATCGTGCCGAGGAAGCGCGGCATGTGGATTCCGAACGATGCGTTGAAGATGCTCTCGTTGAACAAGGACAGCATCATCAGCCCCGGCACGATGAAGGCGCCGTAATCCACTCCGCCGACCGCGGTCATGCGCGAGCCGATCGCGGAGCCGAACACAACGAAATAAAGCGAGGTGGTGATCACCGGCGTTGCAAGGCCGGTCCAGATCGTCCGCAGAAAACGGTACATCTCGAACCGGTAGATCGCCCAGACGCCGCGATGGTTGAAGCCGCCGACGCTCATGCAGCTTCTCCCGTGCGCTCGGTAACAAGGCTGACGAAAATGTCCTCGAGCGAGCTTTGTTTGGTTTCCAGGTCGCGAAAGCCGATGCCGAGATCGCTCATCCGCCGCAGCAGGGAAGGCACGCCGGTGCGCTCCGCCTGCCCGTCGAAGCTGTAGCGCAGCACATGGCCGTCCGCCTCCAGCGCGAGCTGCCACTCGGCAAGCTCCGGCGGAATAGCGGGGAGCGGCTCGGACAGGTTGAGGATGAGCTGCTTCTTGCCGAGCTTCTTCATCAGCTCGGTCTTTTCCTCGACCAGGATCAGCTCGCCGCGCGAAATCACGCCGACGCGGTCGGCCATTTCCTCGGCTTCCTCGATATAGTGCGTGGTGAGGATGATGGTGACGCCGCTTTCCCGGAGGCGGCGCACCAGGTTCCACATGTCGCGGCGCAGCTCGACATCCACGCCGGCGGTGGGCTCGTCGAGGAACAGCACGTCGGGCTCGTGGGCGAGCGCCTTGGCGATCATCACCCGGCGCTTCATGCCGCCGGACAGTTCCTTGATCTTGGCCTTGCGCTTGTCCCACAGCGAGAGCTCACGAAGGATCTTCTCGATGTGCGCCGGGTTCGCCGGCTTGCCGAACAGGCCGCGGCTGAAGGCGACGGTGGACCAGACCGGCTCGAACGCGTCGGTGTGGAGCTCCTGCGGCACCAGGCCGATGCGGGTGCGCGCCTGGCGGTAATTGGCGACGATGTCCTGCCCGTCGACCACGACGCTGCCGCCGCTTGCTGTGACGATGCCGCAGATGATCGAAATCAGCGTTGTCTTGCCGGCGCCGTTGGGGCCCAGGAGGGCGAAAATCTCGCCACGCTCGATGTCCAGGCTGACGTTCTTCAGCGCCTCATGTCCGCCGGCATAAAGCTTCGACACGTTGCGGATCGAGACCACGGGCGGCATGAATTTATCCTTCATTGTGAAGGCGGAACCGGCGGTTCCTCCTCCGCTTTATCAAGCTGCAGCCCGTGCTTCATCAGCATCGGCACGTTGGCGATGGCGAACAGGAAGGTGGCGGGCAGGAAGCCCCAAAGCTTGAAGCCGATCCAGAATTCGGTGGTGGAATGGCGCCACACCCCTTCGTTGACGCCGGCCATCACCGCGAAGAACACCGCCCAGTTGCGGCTGAGCAGTTGCCAGCCACGCTCCGACAAGCCGGGATAGGCCGTGCCGAGCACCATCTTGAGGAGGTTGCGCCGGGTCGCCAGCCCGAAGCCGAGCAAAGCGGCGACCACCAGATAGTAGATGGTCGGCTTGATCTTGATGAAGGTCTCATCGTGGAGCCAGAGCGTCAGGCCGCCGAGCACCAGCACCATGAACGCCGAAAACCACAGCAAGGGCGAGATGTGGCGGTACTTGATCATCGAGATCAGCATCGCCGCGGTGATCGCCACCATGAAGCCCGCCGTGGCCGCGAAGATGCCGAGCCAAGCATTGGCCGCGAAGAAGACGACCAGCGGCCCGAGATCGATCATCAGCCGCGCGCCCGCGCTCGGCTCCTTCTTCGGTCCCGTAGCCTTGTCGTTCACGCTCACAATATTTCCCTTCCAAGGCCGGCAATCGCCCGCGCGGCCGAGCGCGCGTCGAAGGGCCTGAGATCGTCGATACCTTCCCCGACGCCGATGGCGTGGATCGGCAAGCCATATTGCTCTGCCGCCGCGACCAAAACGCCGCCGCGGGCGGTGCCGTCGAGCTTGGTCATGACCAGGCCGGTGACGCCAGCCACTTCCTTGAACACCTCGATCTGCGACAAGGCGTTCTGGCCGGTGGTGGCGTCGAGCACCAGCACCACATTGTGCGGCGCCGCGGGGTTGAGGCGGCCGAGCACGCGCCGGATCTTGGCGAGCTCGTCCATCAGCCCCTTCTTGTTCTGCAGCCGCCCGGCGGTGTCGACGATCAAGGTGTCGATGCCTTCAGCCGTCGCCTTCTTGACGCCGTCGAAGACGATCGCCGAACTGTCGCTGCCCTCCGGCCCCGCGATCATCTGCACCCCGATCCGGTCCGCCCAGATCTTGAGCTGGCCGATCGCGGCCGCGCGGAAGGTGTCGCCCGCGGCGAGCAACACGCCATAATCCTGCTCCAGCAGCAGGTGGCCGAGCTTAGCGATGGTGGTGGTCTTGCCCGATCCATTGACGCCGACCACGAGGATCACCTGCGGGCGCGGAAAGGCGTCGATCTCCAGCGGCACGGCGACCGGCGCCAGGATCTTCTCGATCTCGTCGGCAACGATCTCGCGCACCGCATGCTCGCTCAAGCCCCGCTCGAAGCGCTCGCCGGCCAGGCGGTTGCGGATCTTGGCGGCGGTGCGCGGCCCGAGGTCGGACGCGATCAGCGCTTCCTCGATCTCGTCCAGCGTCTGCTCGTCGAGCGCCGCCTTGGTGAACAGGCCGGTGAGGTTGTCGCCGAGCTTCTCGGACGTCTTGCGGAAGCCCTCGTTTAGCCGGTCGAACCAGGAGGAACGGTTGTCGCTCATGTCGGAACCCCGATCAGCACAGTGTCCTCAACACCCGAGATAAGCACCTCCAAAACCTGACCGATTTTCTCAAACTCGTTCGTACCGAGCGAAGTCGAGGTGCGCGGCACCGAGTCCTCATGTGCGCCCCTCGACTTCGCTCGGGACGAACGAGGAGGGAAGACCCGCACAGGCGCGAAGCTTTCAGTGTGGCCAATGCCGCCGCGTTCCAACAAGATCCGCTGCTTCGTACTAACCAGCCCCGCCATCCATCCGTCCCGCCGCTGCGCCGTCGCCTCGCGCAGCGCCCTAGCCCGTTCCTTCACCACCTGTGGCGCCACCTGCGGCATGCGCGCCGCGGGCGTGCCCGCCTTGGGCGAGTAGGGGAAGATGTGGCCCATGACGATGTCGCAGTCATCAATCAGCCTCAGGCTGTTCGCGTGCATCGCATCGGTCTCGGTCGGAAATCCCGCAATCAGGTCCGCGCCGATCGCGATCTCCGGCCGCTCCGCCTTGAGCCGCGCGACCAGTTCCACCGCATCGGCCCGCAAGTGCCGCCGCTTCATGCGCTTCAGCACCATGTCGTCGCCCGCCTGGAAGCTCATGTGGAGGTGCGGCATGAAGCGCGGCTCACCCGTCGCGAGCTCGAACAAGCGCTCGTCCATCTCGATACAGTCGAGCGAGGACAGGCGAAGCCGCGGCAGCTCCGGCACGTGGCGCAGGATGCGCTCGATTAGCAGGCCGAGCGTCGGCGCGCCGGGCAGGTCCGGGCCGTAGCTCGTCACATCGACGCCGGTGAGCACCACTTCGTTGACCCCTTCGCCGACCAGCGCTTTCACCCGCTCGACGATCAACCCGGCCGGCACCGAGCGGCTGTTCCCGCGCCCGTAAGGGATGATGCAGAATGTGCAGCAATGGTCGCAGCCATTCTGCACCTCGACAAACGCCCGGCTGCGTTCGGCATAAGCGGAGAGAAGGTGAGGGGCGTTCTCGCGTACCGTCATGATGTTCGAGACGCGCACTTCAGCCTGCCCGACACCAGAATCCTCGTTCGTCCCGAGCGAAGTCGAGGGGCGCACCTCGGCGTCGGTGCCACGCCCCTCGACGGAGTTTATCCTGAGCGCCGCCGCAGGCGGCGTCGAAGGGCTCTGAACGAACGAAGTAGGGAGGAGCTTGTCTCTATTTCCGAGGACGAGATCCACCTCGGGCATCGCCGCGAAGGCCCCAGGCTCCACCTGCGCCGCGCAGCCCGTCACGAACACCCGCGCCTCCGGCCGGGCGCGTTTGGCGCGGCGGATCGCCTGGCGGGTCTGGCGCACCGCTTCGTTGGTGACCGCGCAGCTGTTGACCACGATGAGGTCGTTCTGGCCCGCGGCGAGGCGGCGGATCGCCTCGCTCTCCGCCAGGTTGAGCCGGCAGCCCATGGTGATGATCTCGGGCCCGCTCACAGCGCCACCTCGCCGGTGAAGACGTGGGTGGCCGGGCCGGTCATCCGTATCGTCTCGCCCGGCTGCCAATGGATGACCAGCATGCCGCCCGGCAGGCACACCCCGACCGGCGACGACATGCCGCGATACTTGATCGCCGCAACCGCCGTCGCACACGCCCCGGTGCCGCAGGCCTGGGTCAGACCGGCGCCGCGCTCCCACACCCGGAGGTCCACTCCGGGCCGGCGAACACCGTCGATGTTCA
>DASWMM010000435.1:0-3164 GCA_036399755.1 Allosphingosinicella sp. | reverse complement strand
AGCCGACAACGGCGATCGAGCCGGCGCGAAGCGTGGAAGCAGCCATCTGTGTAATCCCCCATCGGGACCAGCCGCGCAAACCCATACGCGCGAGTCCTGAATCCCCTGCGGCGGGGAACATTGCACAGAATTCTTAACCCGCATAGTCCCCCGCGACCCGTGCGGATACGGTATTCGCGCTTATTGCTGCGGAGAAACAAGAGCTTAGACTTACCGCCCTTCTGCGAGGGTCACCGGGCCGCATGAGGTCGCGCAGCGAAATTCCTCGATTTCCGCAAGCTTTCGATTGGGGTTTGACAGCAAAAGCCTTTTGAGCCCAAAGTATCCGCTCAAGGGGGGATAGAAAGATGCGTGCGCCAGCCATGCCGCAGCCGCCGTGCGGGGTAGTTCCCGTGCCTGCGACTGTGGGCAGATGGGCCGCCCTGTCCTTTCCCGAGCGAGCTTCACGACGGGAGTAGGTCGATGGGACAACCTTTTATTGGTGAAATCCGCATGTTCGCGGGGAACTTCAACCCCGTCGGGTGGGAGTTCTGCGACGGGCAGCAAGTTCCGATTTCCGAGAACGACACGCTCTTCGTCCTGATCGGCACCACCTATGGCGGCGACGGCCAGGAGGTCTTCAACCTCCCCAACATGCAGAGCCGCGTGCCGATGCACAGCGGCAACGGCTTCACCATCGGCGAAATGGCCGGCGTCGAGTCCGTCACCCTCACCACCAGCCAGATTCCCAGCCACAACCACGCGGCGCTGGCGAGCGCCTCCAACGGCAGCCAGGCCAGCCCCGTCGGGGCGCTGCTGGCGCAGCCGGCCACCACCAACCAGGTGATCGATCCCAAAACCTATTCCACCGATCCGCCGATCGCCGTCTTCCCGCCTTCGACGATCACCCCGGTGGGCGGCAGCCAGCCGCATGACAACATGCAGCCCTATCTGGTGATCAACTTCATCATCTCGATGTTCGGGATCTTCCCGCAGTCCAACTGAGGCGCCGCGCCGCCCCGCCCGTTTTCTTCGGAGGAACCCAATGTCCGATCAATTCCTCGCCGAAATCCGCATGTTCGGCTTCAACTTCGCGCCCACCGGCTGGGCCTTCTGCAACGGCCAGATCATGCCGCTCTCGCAGAACACCGCCCTCTTCGCCCTGCTCGGCACCGTCTACGGCGGCGACGGCAAGTCGACCTTCGCCCTGCCGAACCTGCAGGACAGCGTTCCGGTCCACCAGGGGCAGGGGCAGGGCCTCTCCGAGCGCTTTCTGGGCGAGCAGGCGGGCAGCCAGACGGTGACGTTGCTCGTCAGCGAAATCCCGTCGCACAACCACAACTTCCAGGGGAGCGGGGCCGCGGAACCGGCCGAAGCGAACCCGACCGGCCAGCTCATCGGCAAGGGACTGTGGGATTCCGGATCGGAAGCCGGGCAAGTCGCCTTCTACACGCCGGCGTCGGGAAATCCGCCGCTCAGCGCGATGGCGCCGCAGGCCCTCGCGCCGGCGGGCGGGAGCTTCCCGCACAACAACATGCAGCCCTATCTCGCAGTCAACTTCTGCATCGCGCTCCAGGGCATCTTCCCGCAGCGTCCCTGACGCCCGGCACGCCCATCGCCCGAACGCCCGATTTGAAGGATAACAGCCATGTCCGAACCATTCCTCGGTGAGATCAAGACCTTCTCCTACCCCGACCGGATCGTGAGGGGCTACGCCGCCTGCAACGGCCAGCAGCTGCCGATCAACCAGAACCAGGCGCTGTTCTCGCTGCTCGGCACCATGTACGGCGGCAACGGCCAGACCACCTTCGCGCTTCCCAACCTGCAGGGACGGGTGCCGGTCCATTTCGGAGCCAGCTTCTCGAGCCCCGGCGCCTCCGGCGGCGAGCAGGCGCACACGGTCACCATCAACGAGATGCCGCAGCACATGCACTTCCTCAACACGTCGAACCAGACGGTGGCGGCGACGGCGGCGAATGCGACGCCCAACGGCAGCAAATATTTCGCCCAGGGCAATGCCAGCCTCCAGGGCGGCCAGACCCAGACGATCAACATGTACGGCCCGGCACAGAACCTCGTGGCGCTCGCGCCCAATTCCGTCACGAACACGGGCGGCAGCCAGCCGCACAACAATATGATGCCCTACCTCACCATCTCCTTCCAGATCGCGCTCCAAGGGATCTTCCCCAGCCGCAACTGACGGCGAGGCGTTCACCCTCTTTCGCGGGGGGGTCAGCCGCGGATTGCGCCGCCTTCGGGTGACGCGATCCGCGGCGACTTTTTTTTCGGGCCGCGCTAACGTCGCCCCGCGATGCGGCTTTCGGCTCTTCTCCTCCCTCTCCTCTTCCTCGCGGGGTGCGACGGCGCGCCCGCCACGGGTCCGGTGGCAGTGAGCGCGATCGGCGCGCCCCCTGCCCTCGTCAATCCCAACCTCCAGCCGCTCGATCCGCCGCGCGCCTTCCTCCTCGAAGCCGCCGCGCAGGGGCTCGTCCGCTTCGACGCCTCTGGGCAGATCGAGCCGGCGCTGGCGCAGCGCTGGATCGTCTCCGACGACGGGCTGCGCTACACCTTCCGCCTCGCCCGCCTCGACTGGCCCGGCGGCGGCGGGCGGATCACGGCGGAGCAGGTGGTGCAGCGGCTGCGCGCCGCGATCGGGCGCGCGGGCCGCAACCCGCTGAAGCCGGTGCTCGGCGCCATCCAGTCCGTCGACGCGATGACGCCCGAGGTGATCGAGATCGTGCTCAAGTCGCCGCGGCCGAGCTTCCTCCACCTCCTCGCCCAGCCCGAGCTTGCCGTGCTGCGCGGCGCGGCCGGCTCCGGCCCCTATCGCGCCGAGGCGGCCGAAGGCGGGGCGATGCTGCTGACCTGGCCGCGCTCGGACGATCCCGACGAAGTGGGCGAGGCGGTGCCGGCCCCCGTCCTGCTGCGCGGGGAGCCCGCCGCCCTCGCCGTCGCACGCTTCGCCGCCGGCGGCGCCGATCTCGTCACCGGCGGCACGGCGGGCGACCTGCCGCTCGCCCGCGCCGCGCGCCTGCCGGCCGAGCGCCTCCAGTTCGATCCCGTTGCCGGCCTCTACGGCCTCGCCTTCGACCGCGAGGGCGCGAGCCCGACCTTCACCGCCCCCGCCGCCCGCCAGGCGCTGGCCATGGCGCTCGACCGCGCCGCCTACGTCGCCGCCCTGGGCG
>DASWMM010000434.1:0-2106 GCA_036399755.1 Allosphingosinicella sp. | reverse complement strand
CGAGGAGCTTGTGCGCCGCCGAGCGGGCCATGGAGACGATCGGCCAGCGCACGGTGGTAAGCGGCGGCCAAATGTGGGCGGCAATCGGCGTGTCGTCGAAGCCGATCACCGACAGTTCGCCCGGAACGTCGATGCCGCGCTGGCGGGCGACGTGGACGACTCCGGCGGCCATTTCGTCGTTGGACGCGAAGATCGCGCTTGGCCGCGGCGAAAGGTCGAGCAGCTTCTCGGTCGCTGCAATGCCCGATTCGAAGGTGTAATTGCCTTCCGCAATCAGGCTGCGCGGCAGCTTGATCCTGGCGTCGGCCAAGGCGTCCTCGAAGCCCTGGCGGCGCTCGCGGGCGGAGCGAAAGCCGTGCGGCCCCGAGATCAGGCCGATCAGCCGGTGGCCTTCCTTGATAAGGTAAGCGGTGGCGGCGCGCACCGCTTCGCGGTCGTTGGAAGCCACCATGTGATCGGGGTCGTCGAGCTCGGCCGAACCCATGCGCACGTAGCGGCAGCCGACTTCGTCGCACAGGCGGGCAAGCGCGTCGTTTTCGGAAATCGGCGGCAGCAGCACGACGCCATAGAGGCGCTGGCGCTCAAGGAAATGCCGCACATCGTCGAGCATCGCCGAGGAACCGCGATCGACGGGACGCACGATCATCTCGAACTCGGTGCCCTGTAGCGCCTCCAATATGCCCTGCTGGACATTCAAAACCATCTGCGCGTTGGGATTGTCGTGAATGAGGCCGATGAGGAAATTTGTGCGAAGCGCCAGAGCGCGGGCCTGCGGGTTCGGCACATAGCCAAGATCGCGAATCACCTCGAGCACGCGCTTGCGCGTATCGTCGTTGAGCAAGGGCGAGCGGTTGATGACCCGGCTCACCGTCTTCTTGGACACGCCCGACAGGCGGGCGACGTCGTTGATCGTCGGCTTTCCGCCACGACGCGCGCCCTGTTCGTCTTCGGCCTTGCTGCTCATCGGCGTTCCCCATTGGAGCCGCACCCTAGCCGAGCCGGAGCCGCGGCAAAAGGCGGCGGCGCCCGCCTTGTCGCGCGTTCCGGCGGCGGCTATATGACACCGGTTTCCAGATGACGCATACCAACCTTCTCGAAGCGGCCGCCAAGGCCCGCCCCCTTCTCCGCCTGGACCCGCGCGACGACGTGGCGTCGGCGCTGCGGCCGCTTGTTGGCGGAGAGGTGGTGGAGCTTGAAGGGCAGACGATCGCGGTGCGCGAGGATGTGCCTTACGGCCACAAGATCGCGCTGCGCGACCTCGACGCGGGCGAGGAGGTGCGCAAGTTCGGCTGGCCGATCGGCGCCGCGACCGTGCCGGTGCGCGCCGGCGAGCATGTCCACAGCCACAATCTTTCGACGCTGCTGTCCGGCGTCGAAGGCTATTCCTATCAGCCGTGGCGGCCCGAGCCGCTCGCGCCGGAGCCGGAGCGCCGCTTCCTCGGCTACCGCCGCGCCGATGGCCGGGTCGGCACGCGCAACGAGATCTGGGTGCTTCCCACCGTCGGGTGCGTCGCGCGCACCGCGCAGAAGATCGCCGCGATCGCCCATGCCCGTCATGCAGGCCAAGTGGACGGGGTGCACGCTTTCACCCACCCGTTTGGCTGCTCGCAGCTTGGCGACGACCTTGGCGGCACGCGGGCGATCCTGGCGGCGCTCGCCTGCCACCCCAATGCCGGCGGCGTGCTGCTGGTCGGCCTTGGCTGCGAATCGAACCAGCTCGACCTTCTCCTTGCGCAGATCCCCGAAGCGCTGCGCGGGCGGGTGCGCACGCTTCGGGCGCAAAGCGCGGATGATGAAGTGGAGGAAGGCGTGGCGCTGGTCGGGGCGCTGGCCGCCACCGCCGCTCTGGCGCAGCGGCAGGAAGTGCCGTTGTCGGAGCTGGTGCTTGGCCTCAAGTGCGGCGGCTCGGACGGCTTTTCCGGCCTCACCGCCAACCCGCTGGTCGGGCGCATGGCGGACCGCCTCGTTGCCGCCGGCGGCTCCGCGATCCTGAGCGAGATCCCGGAGGTCTTCGGCGCCGAGCGGCTGCTGATGGCACGCGCGCGCGACGTCCATGTGTTCGATGCGGTGGTCGGCGTGGTGAACGACTTCAAACGCTACTTCCTC
>DASWMM010000433.1:0-11084 GCA_036399755.1 Allosphingosinicella sp. | reverse complement strand
TCAACACCGGGGGACATCATGCACAAGCTCGGCTTCTTCACCCGCGCGGCTCTGCTCGCCGCCGCCGCTTCCCTTGCCCCAGCGTCCTCTGCCGCCGCCCAGCCGCGCCAAGACGGCTTTTCCGAAATCGCCGCCGACATGGCGTTCGGCTTCTGCCCGCTTTTTCTCGCCGACGAATTCCCGCTGACCTCGCCCGAACTCGGCGAGCGTGGCTTTGCAACCGCCATACAGAAGCAGGCCAACCCTCGTTTCGGTGAGCTGCAGACCGTCTCGCTGAAGCGCGCGGAGGGCGAGATCGGGTTCGGCGGCTCGCCGGGCAAATTCTGCAGCGTCGTGATCATGGGCACCGGCCGGGACGCGGCGCTCGCCCACCTGCGCGAAGCGATGTCCTACACCGGCCTGGACTTCAAACCGGCCGCCCAGAATGGGCCGCAGATCGAGGGCATCACCGTGGAAGCCTTCAAGGCCTCGGTCGAGGGTCAGTTCCTCAACCTCCAGCTCATCCGCGCCGGCGGTCCCACCCCGATGGTCATGGCCCAGATGTTCGTGACCGAGGAATAAGCCCGGCGGCGCCTCATCCCCGCCGCCGCTGCGCCCGCCACAACAACAGCCCGCCGCAGATGATCAAGGCCGCCCCGCCCAGCGTCGCCAGATCCGGCCGGTCCCCGAACCACGCCCATCCGATGCCTGCGGCGACGATCAACTGCACATAGGTCATCGGCGCCACCACCGACGCATCCGCCCGCTTCACAGCGGCGAAGATCAGGCTGTGGCCCAAAGTCGCGAAGCAGGCGATCGCCGCGCATTTGGCAACGACCACCGCGCTCGGCACCGGGATCGGCGCGATCAGCCCGCCGTAAATCGCCGCCGCGCCGGCCAGTAGGGGCGCGGCGAAGCAGGCGAGAACGAACTGCATCACCAGCACCGGCGCGTCGCCGGCCGCCATGCGGTTGAACATCATCAGCCAGCTCATCCCGAACGCCGCGCCGATCGGAAACAGCGCCACCGCGCCAAGCTCCACCACATTGGGCCGGAGCACGATCAGCACGCCGACGAACGCCAGCAACGTCGCCGCCCAGGTCGCCCGCGTCGTCTTCTCGCCGAGCACGAACGGCGCAAGCAAGGCGGTGATGATCGGGCTGGTGAACTGGATCGCGGTCGCATCCGCCAGCGGCATCGCATACACCCCGACAAAGAAGCAGATCGTCGCGAGCGCCACCGCCGCGCCGCGCCCGAACTGCAAGGCGGGCCGCGGCAGCACGAAGCCGCTGCGCCCCATCCGGGCCGCCACGATCACGCCAAGCCCCACCGCGCCCATCACGTAGCGCAGCGCCGACACCGCCGGGGCGGGCCACTGCCCGGCGAGCGATTTCACCACCGCATCGCCGATCGACAGGCTGAAGAAACCGAGCAGGGCGATAAGCAGCGCGGCGCGCGCGGGATGGGCCTGGGATGTCACCCGCCGGCCCCTAGCCTATCCCGCTCCTCCTGAGGAGCCGCGCAAGCGGCGGCCGGCGCGGTTAGGCAATTGTCAAAGTTTCCGTTCTATTCACCACCCTCAAGAGATTGATCAGGCATCGAACAAGGTTCGCGCAAAATGAGTGCATTCGGACGGCGGGGCGGAAATAACGGATCGGGCGGCGGCGGCAGGCCGGCCTTCGGGGTCGCAAGGCCGATGAAGGGCGGCGCCACCGGCGGCCCGGTCTCCTTCTCCCCCGATCCGGACGGCGGCAGCCAGTTCCCGCCGATCGACTCGGTGGATTTCTCCGACGGCCTCGACGAAGGCCTGGCCTCGCAGAGCAGCGGCGATGCCATGTCCCGCCTCGCCGACCGCATGGCCCTGGCCAACGACACGCCCGTGTCGCGCAACGAAGGCTTTGAAGCCTCCATCCACCGGATCAAGGAGCAGGTCCTCCCCCGCCTCCTCGAACGCGTCGATCCGGAAGCCGCGGCCACGCTCTCGAAGGACGAACTCGCCGAGGAATTCCGGCCGATTATCGGCGAAGTCCTCGCCGAGCTGAAGATCAACTTGAACCGCCGCGAACAGTTCGCGCTGGAAAAGGTGCTGGTCGACGAGCTGCTCGGCCTCGGCCCCTTGGAAGAGCTGCTCAACGACCCCGAAGTCTCCGACATCATGGTCAACGGCCCCAACCAGACCTTTATCGAAAAGCGCGGCAAGCTGCAGCTTGCCCACATCCAGTTCCGCGACGAGGAGCACTTGTTCCAGATCGCCCAGCGAATCGTCAACAAGGTCGGCCGCCGAATCGACCAGACCACGCCGCTGGCCGACGCCCGCCTTCAGGACGGCAGCCGCGTCAACGTCATCGTGCCGCCGCTCTCGCTTCGCGGCACCGCCATCTCGATTCGTAAATTCTCCGAAAAGCCGATCACCGTCGACATGATGAAGAACTTCGGTTCCATGTCGGAAAAGATGGCGACCGTCCTCAAGATCGCCGGCGCCTGCCGCTTCAACATCATCATTTCCGGCGGCACCGGCTCGGGCAAGACGACGATGCTCAACGCCCTGTCCAAGCTGATCGACCCGGGCGAGCGCGTGCTGACCATCGAGGACGCGGCCGAGCTTCGCCTGCAGCAGCCGCACTGGCTCCCCCTCGAAACCCGCCCGCCCAACCTTGAGGGTCAGGGCGCGATCACGATTCGCGATCTCGTCATCAACGCGCTTCGTATGCGCCCGGACCGAATCATCCTCGGCGAAATCCGCGGCTCGGAGTGCTTCGATCTCCTCGCCGCGATGAACACCGGCCACGACGGCTCGATGGCCACGCTCCACGCCAACTCCCCGCGCGAATGCCTCGCGCGTATGGAGAACATGGTGATGATGTCGGACATCAAGGTGCCCAAGGAAGCGATCTCGCGCCAGATCGCCGACTCGGTGGATCTCATCGTCCAGGTCAAGCGCCTGCGCGACGGCTCGCGCCGCACCACCAACATCACCGAAGTGATCGGCATGGAAGGCGACGTGATCGTCACCCAGGAGCTGTTCAAGTTTGAATATCTCGACGAAACCGCCGACGGCAAGATCATCGGCGAATACCGCAGCATGGGCCAGCGCCCCTACACGCTCGAAAAGGCCAAGATGTTCGGCTTCGACCAGCCTTATCTGGAAGCGTGCCTCTAATCTCCTGCCCCTCTCCCCTTGCGGGAGAGGGAGGGACCCATTGCGCAGCAATGGGAGGGTGAGGGCCAGCGCAAGCACCTGAAACCTAACACTTTCCCGACGCCACGCCCTGCGCTACACCGGCGCAATGCTTATGCCCCTGCTTCTCGCCGCGCTTGCCGCTGCGCCGCCCGCGCCCGCGCCCGCGCCCGCGCCCACACGCGCCGTCCCCACGGCTCCCTTGTCCAGACTCATCGGCGACATGGATTATCCCGCCGCCGCGCTCCGCGCGGAGGAGCAGGGCAATGTCCGCGTTGCGCTCGACGTCGCCGCCGACGGCCGCGTCACCGGCTGCACGGTCGTGGAATCCAGCCGTTCCGCCACGCTAGACTCCGCCACCTGCCGGATCCTGACTGCCCGCGCGCGCTTCACGCCCGCCCGTGATGCCGCCGGCGAGCCGACAACCGACCGGTTCGAAACCGCCCTTGCCTGGAGACTCAACGCGCCGCAGGTGCCGCCTGCGATCGACGACGCGATGCGCGCCTGGACCGATTGCGTCGGTCCCGGCATGGTAGCGGGCGTGACCGATCTCTCCCGCTCGGCGCAGGCGGCCGCCGACAAGGCCTTTGCCCCCTGCGTGGCGCAGGAGAATTTCATGCTGGCCACCATCGGCAAGGACATGAAAGGGCCCTGGTCCGCGGAAGACCAGCGCGCCACGCTGCGCGCCGCCGTCCTTGCCCGAATCGAAGCTGGCCGCGCGGCAAGGAAACACTAGGCGCCGGAAGCGACAGAACGGCCCGCGGACGAACTTGGCGGCGGCCCCTTCCCTCGGAGAAACCAGGCGACGGTCGCGGAAGGAGCCCCTGCCCAGGCTGCTCCCACCTCGTTCGTCCCGAGCGACGTCGAGGGGCGCACCACAAAGCTCTAAACCCGGCAGGCGCCCACTACGACACGAATAGCCGCCTCCCGGCAAAGAAGCACATCTTCCAACGCCCGCGGATACGCCCCTCGACTACGCTCGGGACGAACGAAGCTGGTGATGCGGCTAAGGCCGCGGCACCCGTCCTGACACAGCACCACCCCCAACAAAGCCGGAAGTACCACTTCGAGCCGAACCGCTTAGCGGGCCCGCGTCTGCCGCCGGACCTCGGCCATGGCGTCCTTCACCGCAATCTCGGCCTCACGCGCCGCCTCGCGGGCGATCTTCGCCTCGTCGATGCCGGCCAGCGCCTCGCGCTCCGCCTCGTCGGCCACCGCCTTGATCGCGTCCTGCACTTCGGCGCTCTCCATCACCGTCTCCACCCGGCGCCCGATGCGCGGCTCGGCGACGGCGAGCAGGGCCCGCATCTCCGCATCGTCCACCCGCTTCCCGCCCCGGCAGGTCAGCACGCCGTTCGAGACGTTGACCTCGAACCCGTCCCAACTCCCCGCCGGATAACCGCACTTGCGCTCGATCAGCGTGCGCTCCTCGGCCGTGAAGAACGGCCCGTCCGCCTTGATTGCCGCCTCGATCCGCGCCCCGAGCCTGTCACCCGCCTCCTGGGCTCCGCCGGCGGGCCGAGCCTCCGCGTCCGCCACACCCGATCCGAGCGCCACCGCCGAAGCCACCAGGGCGCAACCCGCCGCAACCACAATCATCCGCATGAGCCATCTCCTTACATGCTACGCCTGTAGCTGCTACGCCTGTAGCACGGCGCATGCAAGGGGTCTCATCCGCACTTGCGCTTCAGGCATACTATAGTCATCATAGACACCGGAAAGCAGCGGCCCCCCTGCCCGCAAGGCCAAGGTGAAAGGATGCTCAACGAATGGTCCGACCGCAAACCGCCAGGGCCCCGCAAGCCCCTGCTCCTGCGCGCCGGCTTCTGGATCGGTGTCGTGTTAGTCCTGAACTGCGCCGCCCTCGCCATCCCATTGGCGACATGGCTGCTCGGCTAGGCGCAAAGGCTAGTGCTTGGTCGAGTCCTCGCCGGATACCAGCAGCGCGATCGGATCGACGCCCAATGCGCCGGCGAGTGCCTCGAGAGTGGCAATGGTGATGTTGCGCTGACCCCGCTCGATGCCGCCGACGTAGGTGCGGTGATAACCGCAAATCTCGGCCAGCGCCTCCTGCGACACGCCCCTGGCAAGCCGCCGCCGCCGAACGTTGTCGGCGATCACCCCCTGAAGGCCCCCGCCCTTCTGCGCTCCCTTTGCCATGCGGGCAAAAGGGCGAAATGCATACTATCAGTCTACATCCTATAGGGTTCACCTCGCCGCGGATCGGCCCTCGCGCGAGTGTTCTTTCTTCTTTTCCTCAGCGATCCCGCAGGCCAAGATGCTGCATGGCCAAGCTCAACCGTAAGCAAATTCAAAGTGCCGCCCTCCGTGTACTGGACGAGCGGTCCGAAGGTATCCGATGGTCCGAATTGCTGCGGGCCGTCCATGCCGCGGCTCCAGACACTCCCGTGAACAGCATTCATGGCGGCCTGCACAACCTTCTGGTCACAGACCAGTCTATCGTGAAGGTGGCGCGCGGTACCTATCAACTCAGCAAATATGTGGATGAGCAATCAACCGCTGCCGTTGCGGAGGAGCAAGCTGCAGCTGCCGAGTCCGTGGTTGTCGATACGGCAGACCATCAGCAGATCCGGCTCCTTGAGAGCGACTTCTACGAGAGCTTCGCCGGGTGGCTCATCGAAGATGCTGACGAGGTAAACGAGGCCGTGGCACTAGGCGGCAGCATCCTCAAGGGCAAATGGGGAACGCCTGACGTTATCGGCGTGCGCAAGCCACGGGCCCAAGACCTGCTCAAGTTCGAGCCGCAGATCGTTTCCGCCGAGATCAAGATCGACCCCGCTCAGCCTGTGGTGGCGTTCGGCCAGGCAGTTGCCTACCGCCTCTTCTCTCACAAGAGCTACATCGTGGTTCCGGAGCGGACCAGCGCGGATGATCTTGCGAGACTGAAAGCTCTCTGCACGATCCACGGCGTCGGCCTTGTCACCTTCACCCTCAACCGAGAGGCACCCGGGTACACGACCGTGGTACTGCCTGTGCAGGCTAACCCCGACATGTTCTATGCGAACCAGATGCTGAGGCGGCTCTTGGAGGCGGATCCCAAGCTGTTCAACAAGTTGTTCTGAAGGGCGCCAGCCCGAGGCGCTTCAAAGTACCACTTTGATGGACCCGGGTTCAGTCCCCCCGGTCGCCCTCGTTCTTGGGTTTCTTGGTCTTGGCGTGCTGGCGGGCGTCCTGGTTTAGCGAGCGGCCGACATCGACGCTGTCGGTGAACTGGCCGTTCTCGTCCCGGCGGACGTAGCGTTTGTCGCCCTTGTGGGGCTCGATCAGTTCGCGCTGGCTCATGGCTGGTCTCCCAAGTGTTTCGCGTGGGAAGTGAACGAGCCGATTCACCCTTCGTTCCGAAATCACTTTCCTACATGCCCCGACCGCGGCCATGCCGGCGCGATGCGGGACGACTCGGCAGATTGCAATGGAGGAAGCGGCTTGGGCCTCCCGGTGCCGGCGCGCGATGGCGCGGGAGGGGGCGCGACGGATGCTCCGGACACATCGGCTTTGTCGCATTCGAGGTGCGGCCAGTCAGCGCGCCCTTGCCTTCTTCACCCCCGCTTTTCCTGCCCCATGGGAAGCCGAACCTTATGAACCTTCCGCGCTCAGCCCGTCCGCAAATCCCTCGCAAAGGCGGCCGCAATGGCAAGTCTCAACTTCCTCAACTTATTTGCCCCACCGGATCACGGCGGAGCCCCCAATTAGGGGCGCGACAGCCGGCGCGGGCATCGGCTAAAGCGAGGCAATGAAGAAATCCGCAACCGACCTTATGCAGGAGATCCTGTTCTCCGCGGTCATCGATGCCCTCGACGCGATGAAAGCGCGTGCCAAGGGCGTTCCGAACAATCTGCTGCGCGATTTGAACGCCCTGCACGCCAACACCGCGTATGCCGATCTCCCGCCCGAGCTTCAGGCGGCGATCGGGGCGAGCACGCGCGCCGGCTTTGCCAAGCTCCTGAAGGAGGGCTATTCGGTGTCATCCGGCCAGCCCGCGCCGCAGCGTCCCGCGCCCGCCGAAGGGGTGAGGGTGGACCGGCACGAACGGCGCCCACCGCCGCGTCACGGCGACGCCCCGGGCCCGCGCGGCCCGCGGCCTGGCCCCGGCGGTCCCGGCGGCTCCGGCAGGCCGGGCGGCGGTGGTCGCCCGGGGGGTGGCGGCGGCGGACGCAGCGGCCCCAAATAAGGTGCACAAGCTCTCCGATGCGGCAGCGCCCGCTGCCGAGCCGATCGACTTCGGCCAGTTCCTCGCCGTCGACATTCGCTGCGGAACGGTGATCGACGTCCAGCCCTTTCCCGAAGCGCGCAAGCCCGCCTGGAAGCTGCGCATCGACTTCGGCCCCGGCATCGGCATCAAGCGCTCCAGCGCCCAGATCACCGACCATTACCGCCTAAAGGACCTCGTCGGCACCCGGGTGGCGGCGGTGGTCAACTTCCCGCCCCGCCAGATCGGCCCCTTCATGTCCGAAGTGCTCACCGTCGGCTTCCCCGACGCGGAAGGCCGGGTGGTGCTCGTCCGCCCCGACCGCGATGTGCCGGACGGCGCCCGGCTGTTCTGAACACCCGTCGCGCCGTGGACTAATCTCCGCGCCCCGGTTATCCGCCCGGGCGTGACCCACAAGCCTTCCCGCCTGCTCCTCGACGGCAACGCCCTCCTCGCCAACTGGCGCTGGCTTGCCGCGCGCAGCGGCCCCGCGGCGTGCGGCGCGGCCGTCAAGGCGGACGGTTATGGCCTCGGCGCGCGCGACGTCGCGGCGCGGCTGCTCGGCGCCGGCTGCCGCGACTTCTTCGTCGCGACCTGGGCGGAGGCGGAGGCGCTGCTGCCGGTGCTGGACGGCGCCTCGCTGTCGGTGTTGCACGGCTTCGCGGCGGAGGACCTGGCCGATGCGCTCGCCTCGGCCGCGCGGCCGGTGCTCAACACGCCGCGTCAGGTGCAGGCCTGGAAGGACGCGGCGCCCGGGCGGCCCTGCGACGTGATGATCGACAGCGGCATCAGCCGCCTCGGCCTTGCTCCGGCGGACGTGGCGGCGGGCCTGCTCGACGGCCTCACCATCGAGACCCTGATGAGCCACCTCGCCTGTGGGGACGAGGACAATGCCATGAACGGGCGGCAGCGCCTGCTGTTCGAGGGTGTCGCCCGCGCGGTCTCCGCCCGCCGCCGGAGCCTGGCGAACAGCGCCGGCATCTGCCTTGGCGCGAACTACGCCTTCGACCTCACGCGCCCCGGCCTGGCGCTCTACGGCGGCATCGCTCGGCCGGAGGCGCAGGGGCACATCGCCCAGGTTGCGCGGCTGGAGGCGCAGATCGTGCAGCGGCGAAGCGTCGGTGTGGGCGAAAGCGTCGGCTACAACGCCACCTTCACCGCCGCCGCGCCGACCGAGCTTGCCATCCTCAACATCGGCTATGCCGACGGATACCTGCGCGGCTTCTCCGGCGGCAAGGGGCGGGCGCTGTTCGAAGGTGTCCCCCTGCCCGTCTGCGGGCGCGTGTCGATGGACCTGACCGCGATCGACGTGTCCGCCGCCCCGCACCTTCGCGAAGGCGACTGGCTGGAGCTCGATTTCGACCTCCCCAGCGCCGCCGCCGCATCCGGCCTTTCGCAATACGAACTGCTGACCACGCTTGGTTCCCGGCACGAGCGCATCTGGCGCTGAAACCGCCGCTCCGGCCGCACGTTGGGGCGGAATGGTAAATATCGCACACCTCTCCGACGTCCATTTCGGACACCATGACGACCAGGTCGTCGCCGCCGTCGAGGCATTCCTGTACGAGCGCCGCCCCGATCTCGTCGTGATCAGCGGCGATTTCACCCAGCGCGCCCGCGTCGACCAGTACAAGATGGCGTCCGACTGGCTCGACCGGCTGGAGGCCTCCGGGCTGGTCACCCTGGCCGTGCCGGGCAATCACGATGTTCCGCTCTACGATGTGGTGCGCCGCTTCGCCCGGCCGCTCCACCGCTACAAGAAGTATATCGACGACGATCTGTGCCCGTGGTTCGAAACGGACGAGGTGGCCGTGCTCGGCATCAACACCGCCCGCTCGCTGACCATCAAGGACGGCAGCATCAGCCGCGAGCAGATCGCCACGATCCGCGAGCGCTTCAGCGACGTGCCGAACGAAAAAACCAAGATCCTCGTCACCCACCATCCCTTGTTCGCGATGCCGATCGGCGACGAAGGCGAACTCAGCAAGGTGGTGAAGCGCGACGAGGACGCACTCGAAGCCGTGGCCGATGCCGGCGTCGACATGCTGCTCGCCGGGCATTTCCACCGCTCCTACGCGCAGTCGGCAAAGGACATGGTCGAGACGGCGGGCGCGGCGCTGGTTATCCAGGCGGGCACCGCCACGTCCACGCGGCTGCGCGGCGATGAACTGCAGAGCTTCAACTGGCTGGAGATCGGCAAGGGCAAGGTCGAACTCACCGTGCAGCGCTGGGATGGCGCCGCATTGGTTGGCGGGCGGCCGACCTACTTCGAGGAAGGGGACGGCAAATGGCGATTCGCCGGCCGGAACCACGGGGAAGGTGATCCGGCCGAGGTGGTCGCCGCCCGAGCCGACCTGCGATCCCAGATCGATGAAGGCTCGAACGGGTAAGCGGACACTGAACTCGTGCGGCAGCCTCGCGTTCGCCGCCACGCGTTCGGGCTGGCCGAAACCGGCTATTTTCGCCCCCGATGCGGCGTGGCCCTGCCGTTGATCTATGTGACATTTTGAACACCTTCCCGCACGAAAATCCCACACTTTCGGGAGATGGTCTTTACAAGGCATGCTGGTAGTGCAGACGGGTTGCAGCCCGAAAAGGGTGCCGCACGAGCGCGGCGACAGCGGCGGGGCGATCCGCAGCAGGTTGCGACAAACTCAGGGGACGACCAGTGATGAACTCATTTACTTTTAAGCGCAGTCTGCTGCGCGGAAGCTCCGCCTTTTCGGCTTTGGCCATGCTGGGTGCGGGCCTCGCCGGATCCATGATCGTTGCTGCCCCCGCTGCAGCGCAGGATTTCACCAACGTCACGGCCTCCGGCCGGGTGCAAGGCACCAACGGCGAGCCCATCGCGAACGCGACCGTGACGATCACGTCCGAAGGACAGGGCTTCACGCGTGACACGACGACCGACTCCTCCGGCTCCTTCTCGATCTCGCAGCTGCCGACCGGCCGTTACACGTTCAGCATCGCAGCCGAAGGCTTTGAGACGCTGAACGAAACCGGCGTGGCCATCACGCGTGACAACAGCGCCAACGAATTCACGATCGCCCCGACCGGCGCGGCTGCCACCGCGGATGCGGGCGGCGAGATCGTGGTCACCGGCCGTCGCCGGATCGTCGATTTCGCAGCCAACACCACCGGCACCGTGATCGAGCTCGGCGAGCTCGCGACGCGTATTCCGGTTGCGCGCGACATCACCTCGGTTGTGCTGCTGTCGCCTGGCACCGCTGCGGGCGATACGGCGTTCGGCAACCTGCCGTCGATCAACGGCGCCTCGGTTTCCGAGAACGTTTATTATATCAACGGTCTCAACATCACCCAATTCCGCAACGGCCTTGGCGCGGTCGCCGTACCGTTCGACTTCATCGGCACCGTGGAAATCCAGAACGGCGGCATCCCTGCCGAGTTCGGGCGCACCACCGGCGGCATCATCAATCAGATCACCAAGCGCGGCTCGAACGAGTTCCACGGCAGCGTGACGTTCAACTGGGAACCCCAGGACCTGCGGTCCTCTGCCCCGAACACGTACGCCACGGACGAGGACTCGCGCTATGCCGAGCGCAAGGACACGATCATTCAGCTCTCCGGGCCGATCATCAAGGATCACCTGTTCTTCTACGGCCTCTACAACTTCCGGGACGTTCAAGCCGGTGCGGGCTTCACGTCCACCGCGAACAGCCTCGATCCACGGATCAACCCGACGACCGGCCTGCCGCGGAC
>DASWMM010000432.1:0-5078 GCA_036399755.1 Allosphingosinicella sp. | reverse complement strand
GGCCATCCAGCGGCTCGTCCAGAACGGGGAGTGCAGCGTCGCCGGCGTCACCAAGCGCAGGGTCCAGATGAGCGTACCCTTTTTGGTCCGCTTCTCGTCGGCCAAAACGGTTGAAGAAGTGGTCGTCCGGAAGCTCGGCTGCGAGAGAGCCGAGGCCATTCTCGGGGCCGCCATCATCCGGCTTGCAAAGGCAGGGGCGCTGAAGCCCACGGGCGAGAACGTCACCGGATGGTATCGCAGCCGGCTGAGCTTCGTGACGAGCTGAGATTTGGCGCGTAGCGCCAGGAAAGGTGACGCGGCGGATCAACCCGCCGCCGGCGAGCCTAGCGCATCAGCATCAATTCCTTGGCCATGCCGGGGCGAAGAGCGACGCCCTCGTCGTGCTTCGGAATTCGTCACCCCGGATCAAGTCCGGTATGACGTAGTCCCTTGCCCTGCCCGCGCCCCTCGACGACGCTCGGGACGAACGAGGCTCGCGTTGCACCTACCGCATCAGCACCAGTTCTTCCGCCATGCTGGGGTGGAGGGCCACGACCTCGTCGAACTGGCTCTTCTTGAGCTTGGCCTTGACCGCGATCGCCGCCGCCTGGAGGATTTCGGGGGCGTCGGGGCCGATCATGTGGATGCCGACCACCTCCTCGGTCTCCGCATTCACCACCAGCTTGTACAGCGCCCGCTCGTTGCGGCCGGCGAGGACGTTCTTCATCGGCCGGAAGTCGGACGTGTAGGTCTTGACCGAGCCGAGCTTGTTGCGCGCCTGGCTCTCCGTCATCCCCACGCCGGCGAGCGGCGGATGGCTGAACACGGCGGAGGGGATGTTCTCATAATCCACCCGCGTCGGCTTGCCTCCGTAGGTAGAGTCGGCGAACGCCTGGCCCTCGCGGATCGCGATGGGGGTGAGCTGCACGCGGTTGGTGACGTCGCCGACCGCGTAGATGCTTTCGCAGGTCGAGCGGTTGTCGGCATCCACCACCACCGCGCCGTTGGCGTCGAGCTCCACTCCGGCCGTATCGAGCCCGAGCCCCTCGGTATTCGGCACCCGGCCGATCGCGAACAGGACGAGGTCCGCTTCCAGCGAGTCGCAGCCCTGCATGTGGACGGTAAGGCCGCCCGCTTCGTTCTTCTCGATCCGGTCGAAGGTGACGTGGAAGCGGAAGTCGATGCCCTTCATCATCGAGATGGTGAGCAGGCGGTCGCGGATCTGCTCGTCATAGCCGCGCAGGATGACGTCGGAGCGGTTGACCAGGGTCACGTGGGCGCCGAACTGGTGAAAGATACCGGCGAATTCGTTGGCGATATAGCCGGCGCCCGCAATCACCACCCGCTTGGGCAAGGTCTCGAGGTTGAAGACTTCGTTGGAGGTGATGCCGTGTTCGCTCCCCGGAAACTCCGGCACCACAGGCCGCGCGCCGACGGTGATCAGGATTCGCTCGGCGGTGACGGTGCGCCCGTCGGCAAGCCGCACCTCGTGCGGGCCCGCAACGGTGGCGCGTTGCTTGATGATCTCGACCTTGTGGTTGCCAAGCGTCTCGCCATAGGCGCCCTCGAGCCGGGTCACCTCGGCCAGCACGCTGTCGCGCAAAGTCGGCCAGTTGAAGTCGCAATGCGGGACGTTCCAGCCGAAACGCCGCGCATCCGCCAGATCCTCTGCGAAGTGCGCGCCGTAAACGAGCAATTTCTTCGGCACGCAGCCCCGGATCACGCAGGTGCCGCCGACCCGGAATTCCTCGGCGATCGCCACCCGCGCTCCGTGCGCCGCCGACACCCGCGCCGCGCGCACCCCGCCCGATCCGGCGCCAATGACAAAAAGGTCGTAGTCGTAGCTGTCGGACATCGGGGGGTGTTCCATCGGGAGGGCAGGGGGGCAGTGGCTTTTAGATGCTCAGCTTCGCGACCAGCGCCAGCCGCTCCGGCGTGGCATTCTTGAAGCTGCCGGCGTCGAACGGCGGCTGCGGATCATATTCCATGCTGAGCTGGACCGCTTCCGCCATCTCCGGGCCGGCAATCTCGGCGCACAGGCGAAGGCCAAGGTCGATCCCGGCCGAGACTCCGGCACTGGTCAGAAACCTGCCGTGTTCCGTCACCCGCTCGGGCGAATAGGTCGCGCCGAAGGGGCTCAGATAGTCGCGCGCGCCCCAGTGGGTCGACGCCCGCCGCCCTTCCAGCAGGCCGGCGGCGCCGAGGATCAGCGATCCGGTGCCGACCGAGCAGGTGCGCTTCGCCGTCGCATCCAGGGCCCCCAGCCATTGCAACACCGGCATATCCGCCATCACGCGCTGCACGCCCGCGCGTCTGCCGCCCGGAACGATCAGCATGTCGGCTGCCTGCTCCTCCTCGATGCCGGTATCGGCGCTGAGGCCCAGGAAGCCGTCCCCGGTGGTCACGAAGCCCGGGCGGCGCGCCACGAAGCCGATCTGCACATCCGGCAGCCGGCTCAGCGATTCATAGGGGCCGACCGCGTCGAGCGCGGTGACTCCGTCGTACAAGTAGATCAGGATCCGCATCGGTTTAGTCCATTCCGTTCAGCGCGCGGGCGATCAGCGCCTCGGTGGAAGGGTCGAAATCGAGACCGCCTTCCTCGTCCATGGCGCGGGCCATGTCCTTGCCGAGTTCGACCCCGAACTGGTCGAACGGATTGATGCCGAGCAGCACCGCATTGGCGAAGGTGCGGTGCTCGTAGAAGGCGATCAGCGCGCCAAGCGTCGCCGGGTCCACCCGGTCGAGCAGCAGGGTGGTGGACGGCCGGTCCCCGGGATAGGAGCGGTGCGGATCGTCCGACTGCTTGCCCGCCATCAAGGCGGCGCCCTGGGCGAAGCAGTTGATCAGGAGCTGGCGGTGATGCTCGTCGTCGAAGGCGTGGCCGGGCTCGACCGCTGCCACGAACTCCACCGGCACGAGGTGCGTGCCCTGGTGGAGGAGCTGGAACACCGCATGCTGCGCGTCGGTGCCGACGCCCCCCCAGGTGATCTGGGAAGAGGCGCGGCCGACCGGAGAGCCGTCGAGCTTCGCCGACTTGCCGTTCGACTCCATCTCAAGCTGCTGGAGGTAGGAGGGAAGCAGCCGCAGCCGTTCGTCGTAGGCGAACACCGCGCGGGTCTGGCAGCCGCGCAGGTTGGCGTAATAGCGGTCGACAAAGGCGGCGAGCACGGGGGCGTTGCGGTGCAGCGGGGCGAGCCGGAAGTGCCGGTCCATCGCGGCGGCGCCCTCCAGCATCTCCTCGAAGGCTTCCCAGCCCAGCGTCAGCGCCGCCGGGAAGCCGATCGAAGACCAGAGCGAGTAACGCCCGCCTACCGTTTCGGAGAACGGGAGGATGCGGGTCTCGTCGATGCCGAACTCGATGGCCTTGTCCGGTGCCGCGGTGAGGGCGACGACGCGTCCATAAGGATCGGCGACCCCGCCTTGCTCCATCCAGGCCAGCGCCGAGCGGGCGTTGAGCAGCGTCTCCATCGTCGTGAAGGTCTTGGACGCGATGGCGATGATCGTGAACTGGGGATCGAAGCCGGCCAGCGCCTCCTCGAGCGCGCTCGCATCGACGTTGGACACCACCGCCGCGTCGTAGCGGTCGGCATCGCGGCCGAGCGCGTCAATCAGGAACTCCGGCCCAAGCGCCGATCCGCCGATGCCGATGTGGAGGATGTGACGCACCTCGCCGAACGCGCCGGCCTCGATCGCATCGATCAGCGCCCGCATCCGCGCGTGCAGCCCGCGCGCGCGCGCGACGCTCTCGGGATCGCCGGAGCCGCGTTCGGCAAGGTGCTCGGCGGCGCGGCCTTCGGTGGGGTTGACCGTCTCGCCGGTGAAAAGCGCCTCTCGAGCCGCGGCGAAGCCCTGCGCCTCCGCCAAGGCTTCGAACGCCGCGACGCCCTCGGCGCTGAGATGAGTCTTGGAAAAATCGAACCGGATGCCCGCTTCTTCGAGAGTAAGCCGCGGCAGGCGATCGGCCTCCCCTGCGAATAGCTCTTTGAGCGTCCGGCTTCCAACCTGCTCCACGGCCGCCCAGGCGTCGCTCATCCGCTTAAACTCCCATCTGTTCGATGCGCGCTATCTAGGGAGGGGAGGGGCGAAAGCCTAGCCCGGCTTGGCCGGCTGAGGCGTCACTCCACCCAGTCGAGCCCGATGTCGCGGTACAAGCCGCGATCGTCCTCCCATTTCGGGTTCACCTTGACGTGCAGGAAGAGGTGCACCTTGCGGCCCATCAGTTCGCTCAGCTCGTTGCGCGCGGCCTCGCCGATGGCGCGGATGCGGGTGCCGCCCTTGCCGAGCACGATCGCTTTTTGCGTGTCGCGCCCGACCAGGATCTGCTGGTGGATGGATACGGAGCCGTCTTTCCGCTCCTCGTACTTCTCGGTTTCGACCGCGCTTGCGTACGGCAATTCGGCGTGAAGCTGCAGGTAAAGCTGCTCTCGGGTCACCTCTGCGGCCAGCATCCGGTCGCTTGCGTCCGACACCTGGTCCTCCGGGAAGTGCCACGGCCCTTCCGGCACTCGCGCCGCCAACGCTGCTTTCAGCTCCGCAACCCCATCGCCGGTGGTCGCCGAGACGAAGTAGATTTCCTCGAAGTCGACGCGGTTGTTGAGCTCGGTGGCGAGCGCCAGCAGCGGCTCCTTGGCGGTCGCATCGACCTTGTTGAGGACCAGGATCTTGGGCTCTCGGCGGTCCTTCAGCCGATCCGCCATTTCCTCGATCTTCCGGTTGAACCCGCGTTCCGCGTCGACGACGAGCGCGATCAAATCGGCATCCGCCGCGCCGGCCCAGGCGGCGGCGACCATGGCCCGGTCGAGCCGGCGCTTCGGCTCGAAGATGCCGGGCGTGTCGAGCAGGACGATCTGCGCGTCGCCGGCGATCGCGATGCCCATCATTCTGGTGCGCGTGGTCTGCGCCTTGGGGCTGACGATCGCGACCTTCTGGCCGACGAGCGCATTGACCAGGGTGGACTTGCCGGCGTTCGGGGCGCCAACGACGGCAACCATGCCGCATTTTTGGGCCTTCGGGCCATCGTTCGACATCAGATCAGAACTCACAACCCACCTCGTTCGTCCCGAGCGAAGTCGAGGGGCGCTGCACGGGCGCCTCAGGTG
>DASWMM010000431.1:0-8683 GCA_036399755.1 Allosphingosinicella sp. | reverse complement strand
CCGGCTCTTGTTCCTCCCTGCCGCGAAGCGGTGGGGAGGGGAACCATGCGGAGCATGGTGGAGGGGTAGCTGGCGCATGAATTCGAGGTTCGCGCACGAACCCACAGCCTCCGCGGCCTCTACCCCTCCACCACCCTGCGGGTGGTTCCCCTCCCCATCCGCTCCGCGGACAGGGAGGAATGAGAAAGCCGGCACCTCTCGGCACCGGCCCTAGCGTCCCTTCACTCCCCTCCCTCTGCACCAGCATGATCGAACACGCGCGGGCGTATGAGAGGGAGGGGTAGGGGTGGGTTCAACGCTGACCTCGCGGGTGAGGAGGGACAAAACCCACCCCCAGCCCCTCCCTTTCCGTCGCTTGCGCCCACTCTCGCGTGCCGGCGCGAGGGAGGGGAGCCAAAGAGCGCGGCCAAACGGCTGGTCTTATCCTTCCGGTTTCATCCCCGATGAAACCGATAGTTTTACCCGCAGTACGCCGGCAGCGGCACCGGGGCGCTGCCGTCGCGTTTTTGCCAGGTGCCGTCGGTGCCGCGGTAGAACTGGCCGGGGGCGACCTTGGTGCGAAGCAGCTCGCACGCCGTGGTGGCGGCGACTTCCTCGATCTTGGCGCCGCGCTTGGCGGCAAGGTCGGTGTAATAAGCGCGGCGCTTGATGTTGACCGAATCGACCTGGGCGCGGACCGCGGACGGCGCGGAACCGACCACGCCGAGATAGCCGTCGGCCTGCTCGCCGACCTGCCCCGAAGCGCGCAACGACGCGGCGGCATCGGCCTGAAAGGCGTAAGCGGCGCCGGCGGTGCCGACGAGGAGCGCGCCCGCAAGGGCGGCGGCGAGGACGGTCTTGGAACGGCGGTTCATCAGAACACTCCCGGGTTTTTCTCAATGAGGTCGCGTACATCCTCCTGCAGGCGGACGACGACCTCTTGCCTGATATTGATGTTGAGGTTGATCTCGATCGGCTTGTCCGGCGCGCTCACCTGAACGCATCCCGCCGTCGATATCAGGGCCGGTGCAAGGAGAAGGAGTTTGGTCCGCCTCATCGCACCCTGCGTCGCAAAGGGGCGCAGTCTCGTCAATATCGGGGACGTCATCGCACGATCTCGCTTTCCTGGGGCTGAACGGTTTTGTTTGGGGGTTGAGGCGTTTCGGCGGGCGCAAGCGGATCGCGCGGGCGCAGTTTCTCCGGGAGGATCGACTGAATAAGGTTCGTCGGATCCTCCAGGCTGCGCATGGTTGCGAGCAGCGAGCGGAACGGGCCGCGGACGTTGATGTTGAACTCGAACGGGATCTTGGCGAGCTGGGTCAGCGCCCGGTTGGCGACCAGGCCGCTGATCCCGCCCGATGGCGCGGTGGTCAGCGCGGTGTTGCGGGCGATGCCGTCGAGTTCGATCGCCGCCACGAACTCGCCCTCCAGCGCGCCGTCGAGGCCGATGGTGAGCTTGGAATAGCGCATCGACTTCAAGGCATCGAAGGCGAGCTTGCCGTAGACGCCGAGCTGCTTGTCGGTGAGCTCGCCGATATAGGACAAGGTCCCGCCCGGCGCGCGCGCGATCAGGTGGCCGCCGACGATCCGGCCGCCGCGCTCGTCGAACACCATCGGGATGACGCCGTCGAAGGTGCCGGTGGCCGAGATGTTGGAAAACTCCATCTGCTGGATGAAGAGCGCGGCATCGAGCCCGACGACGCGGAAGGTGAGTTGCTTGGCGGTCGGCTTGGAGAAATCCAGCACCGTTTCCTCAAGCTGGAGTTCGCCGCCCGCGAACGGCCAGGCGCCCGCCTCCACCTTGACGCGCAGGCCGGGGAGGAGCTGGTAACGGATCTTGCCGTCGAACACGTCAATGCCGGTTCGGATGAGGTCGGTCTCGGCAAGCTGGTTGGGGGCGGAGGTGAGGCCGAGCAGGTCGGTGAAATGCACCTGGGTGCGGAAGCCCGCCACCGGCCCGAAGGTGGCGGCGAAGTCCATGTCGTCGGTGCCGAAGGTGCCGGAACTGGTGGTGGCCTTGCCGTCCCAGGCGATCTCGCCGCGGCCCTTGAGGACCCCGTTGACCAAGGCGACGACGCCGGTGGTCAGCCGGGTGAGCTGCTCGGGCTGGTACGTCTTGTCGAAGGCGATGCCCGGCACGTCGAGTTCGGCGCGGCCGCGGCCGGTGGCGAGCGAATGGCTGATGTCGGCCTGGAGGATTCGCGTGCCGGTCTCCGGATCGAAGAGCCAGCTATTGGCGCGGATAAGGTTGTCGCGCAGGGTGAGGCGGACGTCGCGCGCCTCGAGCGGGTAGAAACGCGGCGGGTCGGCGGCGTCGGCGACAGTGTAGCCGCCCGTCATCTCCAGCGCACCGCCGCGCAGCGACCAGTTGCCCGCGCCTTTGCTCAGCAGCAACGGCACGGCGGCGAGCTTCGCGTCGAGCCCGGCATAAGCGCCGGCAAGGCCGCTCTTGCCGAAGCGGCCGGAGAAGGTGGCGGCGTCGAACCGGTTGATCGCCTCGCCGCTGCCGAGGCGCACCGCGAGGTTCGAGGCGGTGAAGTTCGGGCCATCGAAGCCGAACAGTAGCCGCGCGGCGGCGAGGTTGATGGGGGTGGTGCCGAGACGGCCAGCCAGGCGCACCGGGCGAATGGTAGCGCCCCCCTGCACTGAACCCCCGCCGTTCTTCCACAGCAAGGCGCGGCTGGTCGGGCACAGCGGCAGCGACGCTGCGCCGAGGCGCAGGGTGGAGACGCGCAGGGTGTCGAAGCGGGCGGAAACGCAGCCCTCGCCAAAGGCAAAGCCGCCGCGCCCGTCGAGGCGGCCGCTGACGGGGAGCGTGAGGCCGGTGACGGTGCCGTTGTCGAACGGCCCGTCCAGTGTCGCAACGGTGTCGATGCTGGTGACGCCGCCCTCCCCGGCGGTGAAGCGCAACGTGCCGAGAGCAAGGCGCGAGGCGCCGACGCGCAGCGGTGCGATCTGACCGGTGCCGCTGATCGGGCCGCCGAGCCGCGGCTGGTTCAAGGCGAAGCGCGCCTGCGGAAAACCGCCGCCGGACAGCGCAAGGTCGCCGTCGATCCGCGACAATCCCGCCGGCCAGTTGTACGAAAACCCCTCGCCGCCCTCGAGCGTCAGCCGGGCGCCGCTGCGGCTCAGCGCGATGAGCCGGCTGAAGCGCAGCCCGCCGCCGCCCTTGGCATTCACCAGCCGAAGCTCGCCGGCAAGGTCGAAGGCGCCGGCCGCGCGGCGGATCGCGCCGGCCAGCGATTCGCCCACCGCTTCGATCGGGGTGCCGCCGGTCGCCGCGAGGGCGTCCGCAATGCCCGCGACCGAAGAAGAAGCCGACACGCCGCGCGCACCCACGTCGGCCACCAGAGTCGCGTCGCCGCTCTTAGAGGAGAAGGAGTAACGCCCGTCCACGCGGGTGCGCCCCGCCGTGAAGCTGGCGACGCGAAGCGAGGCCGCCGCGAGGTCCACCGCGCCGCGCGTCGTCTCGGCGTTGCCGTCGAAGTCGAAGACGCCCTTGAGCGCGCCCAGGGCATTGCCGCCGATGCGCGCGCCGCCCGCTTCGATCCCCGCCTTGCCGCGCCACGAGTCGAGCGTCTCGGAAAGTGCGCCGTTGACCGCCAGCTTCGGCCCCTCCAACGCAAACCCGCCGCCGCACGCCACCCGCGCCGCACTCACCGGCCCGGCAAGGCGCGGCCTGGCTTTGTCGATCGCCACCTTCCAGCGCGCCCGCGGGCTGGTCAGCGCGCAGGCGCCCACCGCAAGCCGGTGCGAGAAGCCCGCCACCTCGCCCTGGAAGCCGTCCGAAAGCTTGCCGCGCCCCTGCACGGCAAGCCCCACCCGCCCGGCCGGCATGTCCAGCGTCACCGACGTGTCGGCCACGTCCACCGCCATGTCCGGGAAGCGGAACGGCGCCCCGGTCGGCGGCGGCAGCAGCTTGTCCACTTCGCCGAAGCGCAGCTTGCCGCCGACCACCCGCCCCTTCAGCCGCACCCCTCGCGCCGTTACCAGCGTCACCTTGGGCCGCCGAAAGCCCAGGCTGACGTCCAGCTCCACCCAGCGCGCGAGGAGGTCCGGGTTCCTGGGATCGCCGATGACCAAATTCTCGACCCGCTGCTTGCCGAAGCCGATCTTCGTGATCTCGTAGGTCGCCTGCACATCGCGCCGCTCGAACTCGCGCCGCAGGAAATCCGACGCGATCGGCAGCCGGAACAGCCACAGCGCAAGCACCAGCAGCAGCAGGAGCACCAGCACAGCCGCCGCGATGCGCCGCTTCCGGCGTCTGGGCCGCGCAATCTCCTGGGGCTCGTCTTCCACGCCCGCGGCCTTAACCCATACCCACGAGAAAGGCTCGGTTCGAAACGCCCAACACCATCGCCTCCAAACCCTGCCGCTTCCGTTCCGGTGCCGTCACTTAATCCCCTCTCGCACAAACCCGTGAATTGCCTCAAGCCACGGGTCAGCTTAATCTCACCTGATGGGCGATCTTCCCCTCGACGGCAGCGGCCACCGCGCCCGCCTGCGCCAGCGCCTGTTCGAAGGGGGCCCGGACGCGCTGCTCGACCACGAACTCGTCGAATACCTCCTCGCCCTCGCCATCCCGCGCCGCGACACCAAGCCGCTCGCCAAGAAGCTGCTCCACGATTTCGGCGGCCTCGGCGGGCTGCTCTCCGCCGATGCCGAAGCCATCGTCCGCATCGGCGGGGTCAGCGAAGGCGCCGCCGCCGCCCTCAAGATCGCCCAGGCCTCGGCGCTTCGCCTGCTCGAACACCGGATCGACGAGCGGCCGGTGCTCGGCAGCTGGCAGGCCCTGCTCGATTACCTTCACGCCGACATGGCCCACAATCCGGTGGAGCGCGTCCGCGTCCTATACCTCAACGCCAAGAACATGCTGATCCGCAACGAGCCGGTCTCCGAAGGGTCGGTCGACGAAGCCGCGGTGTATGTCCGCGAAGTGATCCGCCGCGCCCTCGATTACCACGCCACCGCGATCATTCTGGTCCACAACCACCCAAGCGGCGATCCGCAGCCGAGCGCCCAGGACATCCGCCTCACCCGCGAAATCGTCGAAGCCGGCCGCCCCTTGCGAATCTCCGTCCACGACCACGTCATCATCGGCGCCCGGGGCCATACGAGCATGCGCTCGATGGGCCTGCTTTAGGGAGGGACAGGCCATGGGCCCGGCGAACCGGCGCATTGCCGCGGGCGGCGGCGCGCATTACCCTGCGCGCCGAAGGATACGAACCATGAGCGCAGACCTGCGAAACTCGATCGAACTTTGGGCGGGCGGCCTCCTGCTTTTCGGTTTCTTTTGGGCAGGGCTAAAGTTCAATCTTTTCCTTGGCATATCCGGCACCTGGTTCGGCGCGTTGGCGGGCGCGGTCGGAGCCGTGCAACTCATCCGGTTCGGTTGGGGGCTATGGCAACGTCGCGCGTCGAACCCGTCCAATCCCAACCGTCTCGGGTAGCATCCAGGAGCGGACGCTCAGTCCGGGACAGATATCCATGGCACCAGCGGGAGCTGCGCGCATGAACCCCACCATCACCGCCTTCCGAAACTCGCCCGACCGCGGCCAGGGGCTGGCGCGCGACATGCCGGTGCGCTGGGCGCTGGAGGAAGTGGGGCAGCCTTACGACGTGCGCCTGATCGGCTTCGAGGACCTGAAACAGCCCGCCCACCTCGCCCTCCACCCGTTCGGGCAGATCCCGACCTTTGAGGAAGGCAACCTTACCCTGTTCGAAAGCGGCGCCATTGTCTTTCACATTGCCGAGCGCCACCCGGGGCTGCTTCCCGCGGAGCCGAACGCACGCACTCGCGCCGTCGGCTGGATGTTCTCGGCGCTGAGCACCGTCGAACCGCCGATCATGGAGCGCTCGATGGCCCTGTTCGCGGAGGGCGACAAACCCTGGCGCGAGGAACGGCTCCCCATCCTCGAAGCCCGCATCCGCACCCGCCTTGCTCAGCTGGCCGAACGGCTCGGGACAAGCGAATGGCTCGAAGGGGCGTTCAGCGCCGGCGACCTGCTGATGATCTCGGTGATGCGGCGCCTGGGGAGCTCCGGCTTCCTCCCCGATTACCCGAACCTCGCCGCCTACATCGCGCGAGGCGAGGCCCGTCCCGGATTTCGGCGCGCCTTTGCCGCCCAGTTGGCCGTGTTCCAGGCTGCGGCCACCGCCTAGCGGAAGTTTCCCCGCCCGACCTGTCCAGCCCCGGCACACCCGATTGAGGCCGGTTGCCTTTCCGCGGTTTCGCGCATTGAGCAGGGACACGGGAGACGAAAGACGATGACAACCCTGCGATCGAGGCCCCTCCAACTGGCGCTGCTGGCTCTGCTCGCGCTTGCCGCCGCAGCCGTGCTGCTCCTGCGGGGCGAAGGCGCAAGCGGCCGCTCGCCCGCCTTCATCCCCCCGGCCCATGCCGAGGCGCTGATCCCGGCGCCGCCGCCCACCGCAGCAACCCCCGCGCCCGCGCCCGCACAGGCGCCCGGCCCGGTCGCCTTTCTCCCCGTCAACCGCTGGCTCGCGTCGGGCGAATATGCCTGGCGCTCGGAAGAGACCGCGCCCGGCCCGATCTCGATCGTCGTCGACCTGCGCGCCCGCACGTTGTCCGTCTACCGGGCCGGAGTCGAGATCGGGCGAAGCTCGGTGGTCTACGGCTTCGATGAGAAGCCGACCCCGCTCGGCACCTTCCCGATTCTGGAAAAGGACGCCGACCACGTCTCCAACCTCTACGGCGCCCCGATGCCTTTCATGCTCCGGCTGACCTGGGACGGCGTTGCCCTCCACGCCTCCGAAATGGCCGACGACCGCGCAACCCACGGCTGCATCGGCCTTCCGCACGAATTCGCGCAGCGATTGTTCGGCATGGCCCGCAAGGGCGGCCGGGTGATCGTCAACAACGGCCCGCCGGCCCGCGCCGATTACAGCGCCTTCGCCGCCTTGCCCTACGGCGCCGCTCTATAAGCACGGCGCCGGGCCGGTCGCTTAGACGTAGAAGTCGTTCTTCTCCGGCAGGAAGCCTGCGGGGGCGGTGAAGTGGATAACCAGGTCGGCGAGCGAGTCGCCGTTGGTGTCCGCTTCCACGACCCAGATGCCGCTTTGCTGGCTGACCCTGAGCTCGCCCGCGTGGCCGCTGAACGCTCCGGCGCCGAGCCAGGTGAACTTGGTGTCGCCATTGGCGGCGTTGCCGTCCGCGTCGATTGGGGCGAGGTTGATCTTGTCGCCGCGGGTGAAGTCAAGGATCGTGTCGTGCGAAGCGGCGGTGGATTCGCCGGTGGCGCGATATTCAAACTCGTCGTTCCCGGCCCCGCCCTTCAGCGTGTCGGTGCCAAGCCCGCCATAAAGCGTATCCGCCCCAGCGCCGCCGGTGATCGAGTCGCCGCCGCGGCCGCCGCGCACGTTGAACCTGCCGTTGGTCTCCGCCGCGCCGTTGAAGGTGAACGCCTCCCCCGCAAGCAGCGACTGCGCGACGACCATCAGCTTCTGCCCCGCCGCGACGTTGGCGTCGTGCATGGTGAGGCTGTAGCTGTTCGGCGCCGCGGCATTGCCTGAGCTGTAGACGGCGAGCTTCTCGATCGAGACCAGATCGTCGGCGTCGAAGGCCAGCGCGTAATTGCCGAGCAGGCCGACCGTGTCGAACCCCGCTCCGCCGTCGGCCTTGTCGGCATTGGAAAAGGCCGCGCCCCAATAAAGGAAATCATCGCCGCCGCCGCCCGACACGAGGTCGTTGCCGCCGCCGTCGAGCACGACGAGATCGCCGCCTGCGCCCATCGCGATGACGTTGCTCAGCGCATTGCCGTAGACGCCCTGCCCCGCCGCCGAAGTGCCGGTGAGGTTCTCGACATTGGCGGCGAGCGTGTACATTTGCGAAAAGTCGGAGCGGCTGCCGATGCTTGTGCGAGCTTCATCCGTGCCGGCACCGGCGCTTTCCGTCACCACATCGGCGAGGCTGTCGACCAGGTAGATGTCGTTGCCGAGGCCGCCTTCGAGGACGTCGTTGCCGGCGCCGCCGTCCAGCACGTCGCCAAAGGCGCTTCCGACGAGGGTGTTGGCAAGGGCATTGCCGGTCAGCGCCTGGCCTGCCGTCGCGTTGAAGCTGACCAGCCGCTCGACATTGGCCCCAAGGGTGTAAGCGGCAATGGCGGTACGCGCTTCGTCCGTGCCCTGCCCGGCCTGCTCCTCGGCAACGTCGCCTGCATTGTCGATGAAGTAGATGTCGTTGCCGAGCCCGCCGGCCATTGTGTCGGCGCCCTCGCGGCCGTCCAGCACGTCGCCGAACGCGCTGCCGGAGATCAGGTTGGCGAGGCTGTTGCCGGTGAGCGTCTGGCCCGCAGTGGCGCCGAAGCTGAACAATTGCTCGACATTGGCGCCCAGCGTGTACGCGGATTGGGCGGCGTAGACGCGGTCGGTGCCCTCGTTGGCGAGCTCCGTGACCACGTCCCCCGTTTCATCGACATAATAAGTGTCGTTGCCGAGACCGCCTGTCAGGAAGTCGGAGCCGGTGCCGCCGTTCAGGATGTCGTCGCCGCCTGCCCCGGTCAGGATGTTGCCGAGGTTGTTGCCGGTCAGCGACTGGCCGCTCGACAGCAGGCCGGTGAGCTTCTCGACATAGACGTTGGCGGCGAGCGTGTAGCCGGACCCGGACACGCGGACCTCGTCGAAGCCGCCGCCGGAGACTTCGGTCACCGTGTCGCTCGAGATGTCGACATAGTAGATGTCGTCG
>DASWMM010000430.1:0-9199 GCA_036399755.1 Allosphingosinicella sp. | reverse complement strand
CAGGGAGGAACTTAGGGGCGTACCGGCTTACGCTGCCGTTTGTTTCCCGGGTCCGTAGAGTTGGTGGGCGCGCTCTTCGAATGCACCGATCATCCGGCGCAGCGCGCGGTCGAACATCTGGCCGGCCAGGGCTTCGAAGATGCGCGACCGGAAGGCGAAATCGACGCAGAAGTCGATCTTGGTGCCGCCCTTGCCGTCCGGCTCGAACTGCCAGACGTTGTTGAGGTATTTGAGCGGCCCTTCGATATAATCGACGGTGACGCTGGCCGGCCGCTGCTTGGTGACCCGCGAAGTGAAGGTTTCCTTGAGCGACTTGAAGCCGACCACCAGGTCCGCGATCATCAGCGTCTCGCTGTCGGAGCGCACCCGGGTGGCGGCCACCCAGGGCAGGAACTCCTGATAGCGCTTCACGTCCGCCACCAGATCGAACATCTGTTCGGGCGTGTAGGGCATGTGGCGGGTTTCGGTATGGCGGGGCATGGCCCTTTAACGCTTTGCCGTCAGCTTGGCTTCGCGCGCCGCCTTCATCTTCGCGAAATCGGCGCCCGCGTGGTAGCTCGAGCGGGTCAGCGGCGAGGCGGCGACCATCAGGAAGCCCTTGGCCCGGGCGATGGCCGCATAAGCGTTGAAGGCGGCGGGCGTGACGAACTCCTCCACCTTGGCATGGCGCGGGGTGGGCTGGAGGTACTGGCCCATGGTCAGGAAATCGACGTCGGCGGAGCGCATGTCGTCCATCACCTGGTGGACCTCGAGCCGCTGCTCGCCGAGGCCGGTCATGACGCCGGACTTGGTGAAAATGGTCGGGTCCTGCCGCTTGACGCTCTCCAGCAGGCGAAGCGAGGCGTAATAGCGCGCGCCGGGGCGGATCGTCGGGTAGAGCCGGGGCACCGTTTCGAGATTGTGGTTGTAGACGTCGGGACGTGCCGCGACGATCGAGGCGACGGCGCTTTCCGGCTTGTTGCGGAAATCCGGCGTCAGGATCTCGATGGTGGTCGTGGGCGTGTTGCGGCGAAGCGCCTCGATGACCTTGACGAACTGGCTGGCGCCGCCGTCGGGCAGGTCGTCGCGGTCCACCGAGGTGATGACGATGTGCTCGAGCCCGAGCTCGGCCGCGGCGGCGGCGAGATGCTCCGGCTCAAGCGGATCGACCATCCGCGGCATGCCGGTCTTGACGTTGCAAAAGGCGCAGGCGCGGGTGCAGGTGTCGCCGAGGATCATCACCGTGGCGTGCTTCTTAGTCCAGCACTCGCCGATGTTGGGGCAGGCCGCTTCCTCGCACACGGTGGTGAGGTTGAGGCTGCGCATCAGCTTCTTGGTCTCGGCAAAGCCGACGCTGGTCGGCGCCTTGACCCGGATCCAGTCCGGCTTGCGCTGCTTCCCCTCGACGCGGCTCGGGGCGAGCGGGAGAGGGATGATCGGGGCAATCTCGTTCATGGCCGCCAGATAGCGATTGCGGGCGCCACTTGCCACCCCTTCCCTCTTGCCGCTAGCAGCGCGGCCAAGGCATTCCAGGGGAGGATCCGCATGGCTGACTTCAACGCTTTGGTGGAAGGCTATCGCCGCTTTCGCGAAACCGGCTGGAGCCGTGAGCGCGACCGTTGGGCGGAGCTTGCCGAGGGGCAGAGCCCGAAGGTGATGGTGATCGCCTGCTCGGACAGCAGGGTCGATCCCGCCCAGATATTCGACGCCAGTCCCGGCGAAATGTTCGTGGTGCGCAACGTCGCCGCGCTTGTGCCGCCTTACGAGACCACGCCCGGGCGCCACGGCGTCTCCGCCGCTTTGGAGTTCGCCGTCACCCAGCTCCAGGTCGAGGAGGTGATCGTCATGGGACACGGCTTCTGCGGCGGCTGCGCGGCGGCGCTGACCGGCCAGTTCGACGAGGCCCAGCACGGCGAGGGCCATTTCATCGCCGACTGGATCGAGATGCTGCGCGGCGCCCGCGACGACGTCCGTGCCCGGCTCGGACGCGCCGACTATGACCGCGCCGCCTTTCGCGAAATGGAGCTGGAGGCGGTGCGGGTCTCGCTTGCCAACCTGCGCACCTTTCCCTGGGTGCGCGATCGCGAGGCCGAGGGCCGGCTCACGCTTCGCGGCACGTTCTTCTCGATCTCCGAAGGCGTGCTCCACGTCCTCGGCGAAACAGGGGCGTTCGCTCCCGCTTAGGCGGTCTTATGCCCGGCGACGCTTCGGCGGGAGCCATAGCCGAGGTAGATGGCCAGGCCCACGACATGAGCGCACAGGAAGTAGACCTGCGTCGTGCGCGGCAGGCTGTAGAACAGATAGGCGCAGCCCAGAATGCCGAAGATGCCGACCACCCAGGGCAGCGGCGTCTTGAACTTGCGCGGCATGTCGGGCGCGCGGCGGCGCATGATCAGCATGCACAGGCACACGGCCATGAAGGCCACCAGCGTGCCCGCATTGGCGAGCGCGGCAAGCTCGTCGAGCGGGATCAGGCCGGCGAGCGTGCCGACCACGATGGCGGTGAAGATCGTGATCCGCACCGGGGAGCCTCGGCCCGACACCCGCGCCAGACCCGGCGGAAGCAGCCGGTCGCGTGCCATCACGAAGAAGATGCGGCTCTGGCCGTAGAAAAAAGCGAGGATCACCGTCGGCAGCGCGATCACCGCCGTGGCGGCGACGAAGCGCGCCGTCCAGGGATGGCCGAGCGTGCGCAGGATCAGTGCCAGCGCCTCGCCGCTATTGGCGAACACCTTGTACGACACCGCGCCGATCGCGGCGGCGGCGACCGCGATGTAGATGACGACGCAGATCAGCATCGAGCCGACGATCCCGATGGCGAGATCGCGGCCGGGATCCTTCGCCTCCTCGGCGGCGGTGGCGATGGCGTCGAAGCCGTAGAAGGCGAAGAAGATGATCGCCGCTGCCGCCATTACGCCGACTTCCTGGCCCGGCGCCCCGGTTTTCGGGAAGCCGTAGGGCATGAAGGGATGGAAATTGGCCGCGTCAAAATAGGGCAAGGTCACCGCAACGAAGACGATCAGGGCGACGATCTTGAGCACCACGAGAGCGGCGTTCAAGGACGCGCTTTCCCGCGTGCCGGCGATCAGAAGGGCGGCGACGACCGCGACGATGAACACCGCCGGCAGGTTGACGATGCCCCCCGCATGCGGTCCCGCCGCGAGTGCATGGGGGAAGTTCACCAGTTCGTTGAGGAGCGGCACCGCGAATTCGGACCAGCTTACCGCGACCGCGCTGACCACCAGGCTATATTCCAGGATCAGGCTCCAGCCGATGATCCAGGCGATCAGCTCACCGATGACCACGTAGGTGTAGGTGTAGGCGCTGCCCGAGGCCGGGATCATGGTCGCCATCTCGGCATAGGCAAGCGCCGCTGCGGCGCAGATCACGCCGGCGATCGCAAAGGAAAGCAGCACCGACGGGCCGGCCTTGGCCGCGCCGACGCCGATCAGCGCAAGAATGCCGGCGCCGACGATCGCGCCGACGCCCAGGGCCATGAGGTGCGGCCAGCCGAGGCTGCGCTTCAGCCGGTGTTCCGGGGCCATGTCCTCATCCGACAGGATCGTTTTGCGCGCACCCCAATTTGCCACGGAAAAGCCCCTCCCCTTTGGTTCGGCCTCAGGTGATAGGCAAAGCGCAGTGCCTTGCCCAGCGGCCTTTTCCCCTGCCCTGTTGCCAAGTCCGCCGCCGGGGTGCGACAAAGCCGTCATGCCAGCCAAGACGCCAGCGTTCGCGATCGCCGCCGCCCTTCTCCTTGCCGGGTGCCAGGCGAAGGTCTCCCACCCGACCAAGACGCTTGCCGAGCAGCAGGTGGATATCGAAGGCTGCAGCAGGGCCGCGAACGACAAGTACTGGATGGATCCGATCGCCGCCTTGCTCAACGCCTACGACTGCCTGGAGGCCAAGGGCTATCGGAAGGGCGATGCGGACGTTTCCGCGCAAGTCCAGCGTGCCGTGAACAACAAGCCGGCGGTCGGACCGCCGAAGGCACCGGGCGAGGCGCCCAAGCCGTGCCGGGTCCCCTGCGCGCCGCGCCGCTGAGGCACGGCTCCCCTAGTAGATATAGCCTTCGCGCTCGAGGAAGTCCTTCTCGCGGGCGGTGCGCGCCCGGCGCGGTTGGGCCTGCGGGCGCCGCGGCTTTGCGCCCGTTGCCTTCACCTGCGGACGCGGCTGCGGGGTGGTCCCTGCCTCCGGAGGGGGCGCGGCCATTCGGGCCTGGACAGTCTCGGCGTCGGCAGGCGCGGGCGCCGGGTTGGCGAGCGCCGCCGGCGGGGTGAAAGGTTCGTCGGGCAAGGTCGGCTGGCTGCGCAGGTCCGGCTCTGCCGAGGCGGCGGCGCGCGCGGCGTCGGTGCGGGCGAGGAGCGTTTCGTCCGACCGGCCGGCAAGCACGGCAAGCATGCCGCCGAGAATCGACGCCACCACCCAGCCGCCCCAGCCGAACACGCGCGACACGCGCTGCGGCGGCGGCGCGCGATAGGCGGCGAGCTGGATATTCTGCCCCTTGGTCCACTCGCGCCGGTCATAATCCGCGCGCCGCTCGGCGTCGCGCAGGGTGGCGAAGGCCAGGTTGATCTCGGACGCCGTCGGCTCCCCGCCGCGGCTTGCGGAGGCCGCCTGGTCCGGATGGTAGCGCTTCATCAAGGCGCGATAGGCGGCCTCGATCACCACCGCTTCGGCGTCGGGCGCGACGTTCAAGATCTGATAATGGTTGCGGGCTGCGGGCATGGCTCGTGCCGCCCTATCTGCCGCACTTTGCGGGGGAGCGCCAGCCTTTGAAGATCAATGGCTTGCGGTGCGCCCGCCGTAGCGCAGGTCGAGGTATTTGCGGGTAAGATCGGGCAGGCTGTCCTGCACCCACGCCGCCATTGCGATCTCCTCCTTCAGAGTATCGCCGAGGAGCGCGGTGGCGGACGGGAAGCCGCCCGCTTCGCCGAGCGCGATCAGCGCGGTGTAGCTGGCGATCTCGTAATTTTCGAAGGCGGCGTTGACGAAGTGGTTCTTGAGCACCTCGTCGCCGGCGGGGACATGGCTCAGGGCGGCAAGGTTGCCGAGCACCGAGAGCGCCATGTCCTTGATGCTGGAGGAGCGTTCGCCGAGCGACTGGAGGATGTCCTCCACCCGGCGGATCTGGTCCTCGGTTTCGAGGCGGTGGGAACGGAGGCGTTCGGCGATCTCGGGATAATGGGTCAGCCGGTCGAGCTGGCGGTCGATCAGCGCAAGCGCCTGATGCTCCACCGCATGGACGTTCTGGAGGCCGGTGACGAAGATCATCCTGGCGGTGGTGGACGGGACGCTGGCCATTGCTTCTGCTCCGCGAGAGGGCGTTCGGCCAGACAACCGCCCGGCGAACAATCCGATCCCAGCCGCTTGATCAGCCTTTGCCCCAAACTTCCTTCAGGCGCGCGTCGCGGCCGCAGCGGTAGCGGTAATATTTATAACGCACCGGGTTCTTTTTATAATAATCCTGGTGGTAGCCTTCGGCAGGGTAAAAAGCACCGGCGTTGAGCAGGGGCGTGGCGACCTTGCGGCCGAGCTGGCCGTTCACGCGGGTGCGTTCCCCGTCGGCGATCCGGCGCTCCGCCGGATTGGCGGTGAAGATCGCGGTCCGGTAGCTCTCGCCGCGGTCGCAGAACTGGCCGCCGCCGTCGAGCGGATCGACGGTGCGGAAATAATGGCGAACAAGCTGCGCATAGCTCACCCGTCTGGGATCGTAGGTGACGCGCACCGCCTCGTAATGGCCGGTGCCGCCGGCGCTGACCTGTTCGTAGGTCGGGTTGGCGGTGCGGCCGCCGGTATAGCCCGACACGGCCGAAAGCACGCCCGGCACCTTTTCAAAATCGGCTTCGGTGCACCAGAAGCAGCCCCCCGCGAACACCGCCGTTGCTGTTCCGGCGCGGTTCTGGGCGGAGGCGGGTCCGGCGCCCGGCAGGTACCAGGCGGCGCCGATCGCAAGCACGATCGCGGCCAGCACCAGCCAGGCCAGCTTGGTCCTGCGCAACAGGTTCGACATCTTCATCTCCAATGGGCTCAGCCGCTCTACGCTCAGGTCAGCAGAAAGTAACTGGTGACGAGCTTGGCGGCGACCATGATCGTCAGCCAGTCGGGCACATACTTCTTCGCCAGTGCAACCACGATGCGCTCCTCGAGTGTTCGGAAGAGCTACGAGGCGGAAGCCGCGCCGGATGCGCAGGCCGATTGCCAGCGCGCCCGCGACCGCTACAGTGCGACAATGCCAGCACCCCTTTCGCCCTTGAACATCGCCCTGCTGATCGACGCCGACAATGCCTCGGCGGACACCCTCGATCCCGTGCTCACCGTGCTTGCCGAGCTCGGCACGGTGAACATCCGCCGCGCCTACGGCAATTGGCAGAAGCCGGCGCTGAAGGGCTGGACGGCGGTGATCCACCGCTACGCGATCGAGCCGCAGCAGCAGTTCGATCTGACCAAGGGCAAGAGCTCCACCGACATGAAGATGATCATCGACGCCATGGACCTGCTCTACCGGGGCAACGTCCAGGGCTTCGGCATCATGTCGAGCGACAGCGACTTCATGCCGCTGGCGATGCGCATCCGGCAGGAAGGCTTGCCGGTCTACGGCTTCGGCACGCAGCGCACGCCTGAATCCTTCCGCCAGGCGTGCAGCCGCTTCATCGACGTCTCGGCCCTCGCCAAGGCCGACGTCGAGGCGGAACCCGCCGCCGCCGCGCCCGAACGGAATGCCGCCCCGACCAAGCCGCAGACCATCGACGACGATCTCATCAAGCTCCTCGGCGCCGCCTTCCGCGCCTCGAAGCGCGACGAGCGCGGCTACGCCAGCCTCTCCGAAGTGGGTCAGCGCGCCGGCAATCGCTCATCGTTCGATGCAAGGAGCTACGGTTATCCGGGCCTCGCGGAGCTGATCGACGACATTCCCAACTTCGCGACAATGCGCCGCGAAGACGGGCGGGTGTACGTCAAGCGCGTGCGGTGAGGGTCAACCGCAGACCTTGATCGCCTTGCCGGCGCCGGAGGTTGCGAACGAGACCTCGCGGGTGCTGGCAAGCTCCACAAGCTCGCCGCTGCCGTTCATGGACGCCTCGGCGAAGCTTCGTGCCGCCGCAAGGCCGGCTTCGTCACGATCGCCGAGCGGTGGAACCCGCGTTTTGCCGTGCGACTGGAAATAGCTTGAGCCGGTCTGGATCACCTTACCCTGCTCAACAACCTGTTCCTGAAGCGAGGCGAGCAACTGGCCGGTGTCGAGCGTTCCCACATAGGCGATCTTGCCCGCCTTGACGTCCACCTCGAACGTTCCTTGCTCCAGGCACGCGCTCCAGTGGCCCTGCTGCCAGATGCTGTCCAGCCGGTAGCGGCCCGGACCCCAGGACTCCGCGGCCCAGGTGAAATCCGTCGCCGCGCCGGGCTTCACCTTGATCATGTAAACCCGCGACAAAAACCCGCTGCTGCCGTTCTTGGAGAATTGCAGGGCAATGGGAGCGCGCTGGACGGGAAGGCGGATCAGGACCGCGCCGCCCTTCGACCGCTCCGTAACCTTGATCTTTGCGGGGTTCTCGAACGCTCCAGCGGGTGCCGGGGCGATCATCGCTAAGGCTGTTGCAGCCGTCAGGATCAAGCGAAGCGTCATGGAATGCGTCCTTTACCGGGTAAGCTTGCGGTAGGTCATGCGGTGCGGGCGGTCCGCTTCCGGGCCCATGCGGCGGCGCTTGTCTTCTTCATAGGCTTCGAAATTGCCTTCGAACCATTCGACGTGGCTGTTGCCCTCGAAAGCGAGGATGTGGGTGGCCAAGCGATCGAGGAAGAAGCGGTCGTGGCTGATGACCACCGCGCACCCGGCGAAGTTTTCCAGGGCTTCCTCAAGCGCGCGCAGGGTTTCGACGTCGAGATCGTTGGTCGGCTCGTCGAGCAGCAGGACGTTGCCGCCCTCCTTCAGCATCTTGGCCATGTGGACTCGGTTGCGTTCACCGCCCGAAAGCTGGCCGACCTTTTTCTGCTGGTCCGAGCCGCGGAAGTTGAAGGCGCCGACATAGGCGCGGCTGGCGATTTCGTGCTTGCCGAAGCGGAACACGTCGGAGCCGTTGGAGACTTCCTCCCAGACGTTCTTGGCGGGATCGAGCGCGTCGCGGCTCTGGTCGACATAGCCGAGGTGCACGGTTTCGCCGATCTTGATCGAGCCTTCGTCGGGCTGCTCGACGCCGGTGATGAGCTTGAACAAGGTCGTCTTACCGGCGCCGTTGGGGCCGATCACGCCGACAATGCCGCCGGGCGGAAGCGAGAAGCTCAGATTCTCGAACAGAAGCTTGTCGCCATAGGACTTGGTCACGCCATTGGCGTCGATGACGTTGCCGCCGAGGCGCTCGGGCACCTGGATAAGGATCTGGGCCTTGCCGGGCGTGCGATTCTCCTGGGCTTCGACCAGCTCGTCAAACGCCCGGATACGCGCCTTCGACTTGGTCTGGCGCGCCTTGGGAGAGCGGCGGATCCAGTCGAGCTCCTCCTGGATCGCCTTTTGCTTGCCCTGCTCCTCGCGCTCTTCCTGCTCGAGGCGCTTGGCCTTCTTTTCCAGGTATCCCGAGTAGTTGGACTCGTAGGTGTAGTAGCGGCCGCGATCGAGCTCGAGCACCCAGTTCACGACATTGTCGAGGAAGTAGCGATCGTGGGTGACGAGGATGACGTTGCCGGCGTAATCGACGAGGTGCTTTTCGAGCCACTGCACGCTTTCGGCGTCCAGGTGGTTGGTCGGCTCGTCAAGCAGCAGGATGTCCGGCTTTTCGAGCAGTAGCTTGGTCAGCGCGACGCGGCGCTTCTCGCCGCCCGAAAGGTTGTCGATGGCGGCGTCGCCCGGCGGGCAGCGCAGCGCGTCCATGGCGATTTCGAGCTGGTTGTCGAGGCTCCAGCCGTCGACCGCGTCGATCTTCTCCTGAAGCTCGCCCATTTCGGTCATCAGCGCGTCGAAATCGGCGTCCTCAGGCGGATCGCCCATCAGCGTCGAGATTTCGTTGAACCGGTCCATCATGTCGGCGACTGGGCGAACGCCGTCCATGACGTTTTCCTTCACCGTCTTGGTGGGGTCGAGCTGCGGCTCCTGCTCCAGGTAGCCGACGCGGATATGCTCGCCCGGCCATGCCTCGCCGGTATATTCGGTGTCCCGGCCGGCCATGATCTTCATCAGGGTCGACTTGCCCGATCCGTTCGGGCCGATGATCGCGATCTTGGCGTCCGAATA
>DASWMM010000429.1:0-6798 GCA_036399755.1 Allosphingosinicella sp. | reverse complement strand
CGGCGAGCGGGCGCGCAACGCCGTGTTCGGCTGGTCCGAGCAGGCGTTCGAGCTTCCCCACATGAAGCGCAACGTGCTCGGCTATCCCATCCACATTCCGCTCAGCCCGGACGCGATCGGCCGGGTGATGCTCGACAATGCCGCCAATTACGTGAAGCCCGACCTGGTCAAGCGGCTGCTCATGCCGACCATCGGCGAAGGGCTGCTCAGCTCGGACGGCGCGCTGTGGCGGGACCAAAGGCGGATCGTCGCGGCGAGCTTCGCGCCCGCGGCGGTGGACGCGCTGATGCCCCATTTCGCCGGCGCGGCGCGGCGGGCGATTGAAAGCTGGCGCGCCGGCGAGACCGACATGGCCGCGGAAGCGACGATCACCACCATGCGGGTCATTTCCGACAGCCTGTTCGCCGGCGATCCGCGGCTAACCAGCGACGCGGCGCTCGGCCATATCGCCGCGGCTCTGGAGGGCGTGAGCGAGGCGCGAATCCAGGTGCTGCTCGGGCTTCCGCTGATCCCCTTGACGCGTCAGGGGCGGGCCGGGCGGCGCGGGCAGATCTACCTTCGCGAAACGCTGGGTGCCGTCGCCGAGGACCGGCGGCGGGGCGGTTATGACGATTTCCTGAGCCGCATGATTGAAGCACTGGACGCCAAATTCCCGGCCGCGCAGGCGCGATCGCTTGCGGTCGACAATGCCGCGACCTTCTACCTTGCCGGGCACGAGACCACCGCCAATGCGCTGACCTGGACGCTGTTCCTGCTCTCCGAACAGCCCGACTTGCAGGACGAAGTCGCCGCCGAAGCGGCGGCGGCGCTGGCGGCGGGCGAGGAGGATGCGCATCTGCCCGAGCGGGTGCCGCTGCTTCGCCGGGTGCTTGAGGAATCGATGCGCCTCTACCCGCCGGTGCCGCGCTTTGACCGGCAGGCGGTGGCGGCCGACGAGATCGCCGGCCACGAAGTCAAACCTGGGGACCTCATCTCGATCTGGCCGTGGCTGGTCCACCGCCACCGCGAGCTGTGGGACGATCCCGACGCCTTCGACCCCTCGCGCTGGACCGACGAGGCACGCGCCGGCCGGCACCGCTTCCAGTACATCCCGTTCGGCGGCGGCCCGCGCGTCTGCGTCGGCATGCGCTTCGCCATGGCCGAGGCGCTGACCGTGCTCGCCACCTGGCTCCGCGCCTGGCGATTCGCGCCGGTGCCGGGACGCGAGGTGAAGCCGTCCGGCATGGTCACGCTTCGGCCAGCGGGCGGGCTCCCCTTACGGATTGCGCCGCGCGCCTGATCCAAAACGAGGCTCAACAAATTGCTATTGCGACTAAGTCGCAACAACGTTAGTCCCACCCGCAGACGCAAACATGCGCCAGTGCAAGGGGCTTTCATGATCCTTCGTTCCGTTTCCGCCGTCGCTCTCGCGGCCGCCCTCGCCGCTCCGGCCGTTGCCAGCGAGGTCGCCCTCGTGGCCGACTCGGCTTCGGCGGAGGCCGAAGCCGCCGACGATCAGGGCGCGATCGTGGTGACCGGCCAGCGCGTCGAATATGGCGCCCGAGAAAGCTGCTCGGCGACGCGCACCTGCACCGACGTCAAGGACGTGCCGCAGTCCCTTTCGGTGATCTCCGAAAGCCAGATCGAGGACCAGGCGCTGCGCTCGATCGCCGACATCCTGCTCTACGTCCCCGGCACCAGCCCCGGCACCGGCGAGGGCAATCGCGACCAGATCACCCTGCGCGGCAACAACAGCACCGCCGATTTCTTCGTCAACGGGGTCCGCGACGACGTTCAATATTTCCGCGACCTCTACAATGCCGAGCGGGTGGAAATCCTGCGCGGCCCCAACGCGATGATCTTCGGACGGGGCGGCGGCGGCGGCGTGGTCAACCGGGTAACCAAGCGCCCCGGCGGCGAAGCGTATCGCGAATTCGCTCTGCAGGCGGACAGCGAAGGCGACTACCGCCTGACCGGCGACGTCGACGTGCCGCTGGGCGGCGGCAGCAGCGACGCCGGCCTGCGCCTCAACGGCGTCTACGAGAATGGCGAAAGCTTCCGCCGCGGCGTCGAGCTTGAGCGCTACGGCATCAACCCCACCCTCGGCGCGACGCTGGGCGATACCCGCGTCGATCTCTCCTACGAATATTTCCACGACCGCCGCACCGCCGACCGCGGCGTGCCCAACTTCCAGGGACGGCCGGTTCGCGGTTTCGACCGCGTCTTCTTCGGCGACCCGGAGCAGAGCTTCGCCGACGTCGATGCCCACATCGTCAGCGCCTTTGTGGAGCACCATTTCTCCGACGCGGTGACGTTGCGCAACCGCACCACCTATGGCCGCTTCGACAAGATGTACCAGAACATCTTCCCCGGCGCGGTGAATGCGGCGGGAACGCAGGTGGCGCTGTCCGCCTACAAGGACACCAACCAGCGCGAGAACCTCTTCAGCCAGACCGATCTGATCGTGGAAGGCGATCTCGGCGGCCACTCGCACACCCTCCTGCTCGGCTTCGAAGTGGGGCGGCAGGACACGGTGAGCCGGCGCTTCAACGGCTTCTTCGGCGTCACCGCCAACAGCCCGAACGGCGTGGGCTCGATCAGCGTGCCGCTTTCCGCCCCGACGATTTCGGAAAGCGTCGTCTTCCGGCCCACCCTTACCACCGGCACGCCTGCTTCCCGCCCACCGGCAAACTTCAACGAGAGCGATGCCTCGGTGCTCGCCTTCTACGCGCAGGAGCAGTTGCGGATCAGCGACCAGCTCGAGGTCGTGGCGGGCCTGCGCTATGACCGCTTCGCGCTCGACGTCCTCAACCGCAACACCGGCACGACCTTTTCGCGAACGGAGAACCTCTTCTCGCCGCGCCTCGGTCTGGTGTTCAAGCCGGCGCCGGCCTTATCGCTCTACGCAAGCTACGGCCGGTCCTACCTGCCAAGCGCGGGCGACCAGTTCAGCGCGCTCGACGCCACGTCGGAGACGCTGAAGCCGGAGCGGTTCGACAATTACGAAATCGGCGCCAAGTGGGAGCCGGTCGCCGGCCTGCTCGCCACCTTCGCGGTCTACCAGCTCGACCGCACCAACACCCGCGCGCTCGATCCCGTCACCAGCCTCACCGTCCCGACCGGCGCCCAACGCAGCCGCGGGCTGGAGATCGGGCTTGAGCGCAACATGACCGACAAGTGGCAGGTGTCGGGCGGCTACGCGCTGCAAAAGGCCCGGGTCACCCGCGCCACCACCGCCTGCCCGAGCGGGGCGTGCGAAGTGCCGCTGGTGCCGCGCCACCAGCTCTCATTGTGGAACCGCTACAATGTCAGCAAGCGGCTCGGCCTCGGCCTCGGCGTGATCGCGCGGACGAAATCCTATGCCGGGATCAGCAACAACGTGACCCTGCCGAGCTACGTCCGCGCCGACGCGGCTTTGTTCTACGAGCTGACCGACACCATCGAAGCCCAGGTCAATGTCGAAAACCTGTTCGGCGCCGACTATTTCGGGACCGCGCACAGCGACAATAATATCGCCCCAGGGGCGCCGACTACCGCCCGCGCCACCCTGCGCTTCCGCTTCTAGGCAGGCCGGCGATGAACGTGGGAATCCTGGAGACCGGGAAGCCGCCGGAGGCGCTGCGCGGGCGCTTCGCCGATTACCCGGCGATGTTCGCGGACCTGCTCGGGCCGGGGTTCGAGATGACCAGCTACGATGTCGAAGCTGGGGAGCTGCCGCCGGAGCCCACGGCGCACGCGGCCTACCTCGTCACCGGCTCGCCGGCCGGCATGTACGAGGATCACCCGTGGATCGCGCCGCTCAAGACCTTCCTCCGCGCCGCCAAGGGCAAGGCGAAGCTGGTCGGCGTGTGCTTCGGCCACCAGATCATGGCCGAGGCCTTTGGCGGCAAGGTGGAGAAATCCGAGCGCGGCTGGGGCGTGGGGCTGCAGACTTTGGAGGTATGCGGCTCCGCACCGTTCCTCGGCGGCGAGCAAACCATTTCCATCCCTGCCTCGCACCAGGACCAGATCGTGGTGCAGCCCCCCGCCACGCGGGTGCTGGCGGCGAATGCGTTCAGCCCCTTCGGCGTCCTCGCGTACGAGGACCAGCCGGCGCTTTCGATGCAGTTCCACCCGGAATTCTCCCCCGAATTCGCGCAGGCGCTGATCGAGGCGCGCCGAACCTCCCTGGCCGATCCGGAGGCGGCGCTCGCCTCCCTCGACCAGCCGAACGACCGCCAGGCCGTTGCGGCCTGGATCCGGCGCTTCCTGCTCGAAGCCTAGACGCTTGCCGCGCTGAACGTGTCGCAGGCCGCGGGATCGCCGGTGGAGAGGCCCTTCTGAAGCCAGCGCTGGCGCTGCTCCGAACTGCCGTGGGTGAAGCTTTCCGGCATCACCCTGCCTTGCGCCTGGCGCTGCAGCGTGTCGTCGCCGATCGCCGCGGCGGCGGTGAGGCCCTCCTGGACGTCGCCCGGCTCCATCACTGCTTGGCCCTGCCGGTCCTTGGCGTTGGCCGCGTAGACGCCGGCATAGCAATCCGCCTGAAGCTCGACCCGCACCTGGATCGCATTGCCTTCGCGCGACGAGGAGGCGCGCTGCTGCTTGTTGGCCTGGTCGAGGACGCCGATGAGGTGCTGGATGTGGTGGCCGACTTCGTGTGCGATGACATAGGCCTGGGCGAAGTCTCCGGCGGCGCGGAACTTGGTCTGCAGCTCGTCATAGAAGCTGGTGTCGAGGTAGATGCTGTTGTCCGACGGGCAATAGAACGGCCCCATCGCGGACTGCGCCGCGCCGCAGCCCGAATTGGTGCCGCCTTGATAGAATGCGAATTGCGCCGGCTGATAGCTTTGGCCCCGCGCCTGGAAAATGCGGGTCCACGTGTCCTCGGTGCTGGCCAGTACCTGGCAGGAGAACTTGCGCGCCGGATCGGCGCTGCAGACCTGCTGCGCGCTTTGACCCGCGGTTCCGCCCTGCTGGTGCGGCGCCACCGCCGTGCCCGAGCCGCTGACGCCAAGGCCGCCGCCGCCGCCAAGGCTGGTCAGCGCGCAATAGCCGAGCGCGAGGACCAGCACGCCGCCGATTCCGAACCGGCTCAGCACCAGCCCGAACAGCATGCCGAAGAGCCCGCCGCCGCCGCCGCCAAATCCGCCGAACCCGCTGCCTCCGCCGCCGCTGCCCTGATCCCGTACGTTGTCGCTGGAGCGGTAATCATCGAGGCGCATACTGGTTCTCCCTGAACGAGGGGGAGAATGCGCGGAAAGGCCGGCGGTTGCAAAGCGGCGCCCGGACGGGGAAAGAGCGTTCAACTTATCTACGGAGACACGCCTCTTATGTTCCTTTCCGGCAAAACCGCACTTGTTACCGGCTCCACCTCCGGCATCGGCCTCGCCTGCGCCCGCGCGCTCGCTGCCGAGGGCGCCAATGTCGTCCTGAACGGCTTCGGCGACGCGGGGGAGATCGAGGCGATCCGCGCTGAACTGGAAGCGGCGAGCGGCGCGGGCGCGCTCTACAGCAATGCCGACCTCACCAGGCCCGAGGCGATCGAGGCGATGATGGGGCAAGCCGCGCAGGCGTTCGGCGGAGTCGATATCCTGGTCAACAATGCCGGCATGCAGCACGTCGCCCCGGTGGATCAGTTCCCCACCGACCGCTGGGACCTGATCATCGCGCTCAACCTGTCGGCGGTGTTTCACACCACGCGCCTGGCCTTGCCGCACATGAAGGAAAAAGGCTGGGGCCGCGTGATCAACACCGCGTCGGCGCACAGCCTGGTCGCAAGCCCCAACAAGGCGCCTTACGTGGCCTCGAAGCACGGCGTTGCCGGCCTCACCAAGGCCGTTGCGCTGGAGACGGCGACATCGGGCGTGGCCGTCAACTGCATCAGCCCCGGCTATGTCTGGACGCCGCTTGTCGAGAACCAGATCCCCGACACGATGAAGGCGCGCGGCCTGACCCGGGAGCAGGTGATGAACGACGTCCTCCTCGCCGCCCAGCCGACCAAGCAATTCGTCACCGTCGATCAGGTCGCCGCTTTGGCCGTGTTCCTGTGCCGCGACGAAGCCTCCGCTATCACCGGCGCGAACCTGAGCATGGACGGCGGCTGGACGGCGGCATGATGCCGTCCCGATCCTCTTCACAGAAGGGACTGGCGGCGTTCCCGATTCTCGCGTAAAGTCCCGTTCTATCGGGATTTTTTACAAAGCGCGCTGCGCGAGGCCGGGAGCCTTGCACGGCGTTTGCGGGGAGAGCGGGAATGGCCAGAATCATCGGAACGAGCGCCGGCGAGACGCTTAACGGGACCAGCGACGCCGACTATATCGAAGGATTGGGCGGATCGGACTTCGTCTTGGCCGGCGCCGGCGATGACGAAGTACTGGGCGGCAACGGCGACGATGCCCTCCACGCCGAAGGCGGAAACGACATTCTCGATGGTGGCCTGGGAGACGACTTCCTGACCGGCGGGATTGGCAACGATCGGCTAACAGGGGGCGATGGCAACGACCGGATTTCCGGCGGTCAGGGCGCTGACACGCTCGACGGAGGCGCCGGGGATGACGACATCCAGATCGACCGCTACTTCGGCGACGTGGCCTTGACCACGGTGTTCGCCGGCAGCGGCAACGACCATGTCTACGCGTCCGGCCCGGGCGCGCTCGATCTGGATGCCGGCGAGGGCGACGACGTGATCGAACTGTTGTGGCCGCAGGGCACCTACGACCTGACGCTCGGCACCGGATCGGACCTCGTCTCGATCCGCGGCGGCCTTCCGTTCAACAACGATTTGGCAATCACCATCGCCGATTTCGAAACCGGCGCGGCAGGGGACCGGATCGATTTCAG